>CAJQHO010000001.1 GCA_905478185.1 uncultured Flavobacteriales bacterium
CTTTGCTACAAATCTCTTTTATCGGGTTAGTACATAAATCCAATAACATTTGGGAATCAACTCCCGTAATTGGTTTTTCTCTTGCAGGATAAATGTCTAGCAAAATTAAATCATTGGCCTCAACTAATGAAGAAGCAAATTCATTTGCAAAATCTTGCGTTCTACTAAATAAATGAGGTTGAAAAACAACCGTCAAATCTCTTTGAGGAAACAATTGTTTTGCTGCACCAATAGTTGCACTTACTTCTTCTGGATGATGAGCATAATCGTCAACATAAGCAACTTTACTAGTACTTAAATGCACATCAAACCTTCTGTTAATTCCTTTAAAAGTAGCGAGTCCTCTTGCAATATCCTTACAGCCTAATCCTAAATAACAAGAAACAGCTGAGGCAGCAATAGAATTACTTACATTGTGAATGCCAGGTAAAATAAATTCTAAGCCTTCCTGTTTTTGCTCATATGACATTCCTGGCATAATATCTAAAGCCTTTAAATCAAAATTCATTTTCCCATCTTTTACTTTGATATTCTCAGCATAATAATCAGCATTTTTAGTTGCTGAATAAGTCAGTTTTGCTCCATCTTCTGGAACGGGAAAATCAATAGAAACACTTTCCTCAACTAATAATAATCCTTTTTGTTTTATTTGTGTACCAAACTGCAGAAAAGCTTTCTCTAAATCTTCTTTATTTTCATAAACATCTAAATGGTCTGCATCTACAGAAGTAATAATTGCAATATCAGCATGTAACTGCAAAAATGATCTGTCATATTCATCTGCCTCAACAATCAAAATATTTCCTTTATCAGCCAATAACAAGTTAGTATTATAATTTCTACTAATACCTCCTAGAAATGCTGTTGATTCTTTACCTGCTTGTTTTAATATATGAGCCAAAATTGTAGAAGTAGTCGTTTTCCCATGAGTCCCAGCAACTGCAATTGTAAAAGATTGCTTACTGATCATTCCTAAAACTTCTGCTCTTTTGTAAACCTTAAATCCTTTATTAGTAAAGAAAGAAAGTACTTTATTTTCGCTAGAAATCGCAGGAGTATAAATCACTAAAATATCATTAAACCCTGCATTTTTTATAGGTTCTGGAATTTCATTTACAACATCAGAATAATGAATATTAATTCCTTCAATTTCTAATTCTATACACAAATCAGATTTTACTTTATCATATCCACAAACCATTTTTCCTTTAGAATTAAAATAACGCGCCAAAGCACTCATTCCAATCCCACCAACACCAATCAGGTAAATATGTTTGTATAAATCTAAGTTCATTTTACTAAATCTAATGCAATTTTTGCAATCTGCTCAGCTGCATCAGTTACGGCTATTTTTTTAATATTACTACTTAAAGAAGTTCTTAAATCTTCATTTTTGATCAACTCCTCCAGAGTACTTACAAGTTTACGGCTTGCATCAGCATCTTCTACAAGCAATGCGGCATTCTTATTAACTAGCGATTGTGCATTTTTATACTGATGATTTTCTGCAACATTTGGAGATGGAACCAATATAATTGGCTTGCCAACACAACACAATTCTGAAACAGCAATCGCTCCAGCTCTTGAAATAATTACATCAGCAGCAGCATAAGACAAATCCATTTCCTTAATAAATGTATAAGCATTAATCCCTTTTGTATTAACATCCGTGATGAAATTTTGAGCTTTATCTTGATAAGAAATTCCAGTTTGCCAAATCAGATTTACATCCATATTTTTTATCTGATTGATATTTTCTGCAATTGCATTATTAATCGTTAAAGCACCCAAACTACCACCCACAACTAAAACAGTTGGTTTTGTTTTGT
Source organism: uncultured Flavobacteriales bacterium (assembly GCA_905478185.1). Taxonomy (GTDB): domain Bacteria; phylum Bacteroidota; class Bacteroidia; order Flavobacteriales; family BACL11; genus UWMA-0277. The sequence goes on from CAJQHO010000001.1 coordinate 1,830, forward strand.
CAATATTAAATTTCACTTGCCCATCTGTTACTTTATTATTAAAATCTAAAATACCCTCACGGATAGGATTTCCTGTGATAATCAATTTCTCAGTTGGAAAAAAGCGTTCCATCTCATCATATGCTACACATATCTTCTGCACATGTTTTGCTAAAATTCTATTTGTAATCCCAGGATAAGAATTCTGCTCCTGAATAACAGTTGGAATGCCTTTTTTAGCAGCTGCATAAAGCAGTGGCGCACTAGCATAGCCACCAGTACCTATTGCTAAATCTGGCTTAAATTCTTTTACAATATTCTTTGCTTTAAATATACTATGAATCACTTTAAAAGGAAAAAGCAAATTTCGTTTATCCAATTTTCTTTGCAAGCCACTTATCCAAAGCCCTATTATTTTATAGCCAGCAGCAGGGACTTTCTCCATCTCCATTCTATCCTCTGCACCTACAAAAAGAAACTCTACATTTTGCACTTTATTTTCTATTGCTTTCGCAATTGCTATGGCAGGAAATATATGTCCTCCAGTACCACCTCCACTAATAATCACTTTAAGATTTTTCATATTCTCCTTCTATTGAATCTCTACTAATACTTAAAACTATTCCTATTGCTATACAACTAAAAACTATTGATGTCCCCCCCATACTTATTAAAGGTAAAGTCTGCCCAGTTACTGGCATAATTTCTACTGAAACTAACATATTTATAAAAGCCTGAAACACTAAAGAAAACATCAATCCAATTGCAACTAAACTACCAAAAACACTTTCTGATTTTAAGGAAATTCGCACTGCTCGAAAAAGTAAAATCAGATAAAATAAAATGGCAGAAACACCTCCAATCAAACCATACTCTTCCAAAATTATAGCATAAATAAAATCAGAGTAAGAATAAGGCAATATACTTCTTTGTGTACTTTTTCCAGGACCAACCCCATAAATACCACCATTCTGGATTGCAACCAAAGCTTGCGTTTGTTGATAATCTTTATCCATTTGCTGTTCATCTCCTGCCAATAAAAAATTATCAACCCTGCTTACCCAAGTAGCAGACCTAGGCATAACGCTAGTTCCTAAAGGAGTCCATTTTGCAGAAGCATAAATAATAAATACTCCTATTAATGCCATTCCTAAAACTTTCGCTATAAATTGAAATCTGATTTTCCCTACAAACATTAAAACCAAACCATTTATAAAAACTAAAGCTGATGTAGAAAAATTATTAGGTAATATTAGCAAGCACACTATGACCAGTGGTGCTAAAACATACCAAAAAAATTCCTTAAATCCAGATAGATTATCTCTATTTACACTAATCTGACGAGCCATAAATAAAATAACTGTTAGTTTCGCAACATCAGAAGGCTGAAACTGTAAACCAACTATGTTTATCCACCTTGACGCACCATTTACAGTAACACCAATCACCAACACTAAAACGAGTAATAATAAGCTCGTAAAATAACCTAATTGCCCTAACTTTGAAAAGTATTTAAACGGAATTAAATGCACAACATACATTGCAAAAAGTCCTATTAATAATTTTGGAATATGACTAATTAAATCAGACCATCCAGCAGCTGAATACACAACCATTATTGAGAATAATGAAAGTAAAATTACAATTGCCCAGATGATTTTATCACCTTTAAATTTTATATTTCCAAATACTGAACTCACTTACAGTGTTCTTGCAGACTTTTTAAACTGAACCCCTCTATCCTCATAATTGGCAAACAAATCAAAACTTGCACAAGCTGGAGAAAGCAAAACAGTTTCACCTTTGTTTGCTAAGCTATAAGATTGATTTACCGCTTCTGACATTGTTGATGCCTGAACGATAGTATCTACCTTATCTTTAAAAGCATCTATTATATTCTGGTTGTTTTCTCCTAAGCAAATAATTGCTTTTACTTTTTCATCAACCATTTCCGCTAACTCAGAATAATCATTTCCTTTATCAACCCCCCCAACTATCCACACTACACCTTTAGTCATACTTTCTAATGCAAACCAACATGCATTTACATTAGTAGCTTTTGAATCGTTAATAAAATCAATCCCATGTACTGTTAGCACATATTCCAATCTGTGTTCTACATTTTGAAAGTCTATCATTGATTGTCTGATTACTGAATCTTTAACTTCAAAAACTCTTGCAGCCATAGCAGCAGCCATTGAATTGAAGATGTTGTGTTTGCCTTGTAAGGCTAATTCTTGCATTGTCATAGTATTATTATTTAATTTAATTATTAATTCATTCTTATTTAAAAATCCTCCTTCTTTTTGTTTGTTTATAAATGAGATTGGTAACTTTTTTGCTTTAGTTTTAATTTCTTTTACAATTTCATCATCTGCATTATAAACCAGGAAATCTTGTTCTTGCTGATTTTCTGTGATTTTGAATTTTGATGCTGAATAATTTTCTAGTCTGTAATCATATCTATCCAAATGATCAGGAGTAATATTTAGTAAAATTGCTACATCACTTCTAAAATTTTTTATTCCATCAAGTTGAAAACTGCTTAATTCCAGAACGATATAATCGTAATCCCTTTCGGCAATTGATAGAGCAAAGCTAACCCCAACATTACCTGCTACTAAAACATCATATCCAGCATTTTTTAGCACATGTCCTAAAAGCAAAGAGGTAGTTGTTTTTCCATTACTTCCTGTGATAGCTGCAATTTTTGCTTTAGTATATCTAAAAGCAAATTCTACTTCCGAAATCAAAGGAGTTTTTGCATTTTTAAGGTTCTGAATTAGCTTAAAACTATCAGGGATTCCTGGACTTTTAATTACTTCATCAGCATTTAAAATTTTATCAAAAGTGTGATTGTTTTCTTCCCAATCAATCTCATTATTTAAAAGAACTTTTTTATTATCTTCAGTAATTTTTCCTTTATCAGAAACAAAAACTTCAAACCCTTTTTTCTTTGCTAAAACAGCCGCTCCTACTCCACTAATTCCTGCTCCTAAAACGACTATTCTTTTTACCATTATCTTAATTTAAGAGTAACAACTGTTATTACTGCAAGCATAATTCCAACTATCCAAAATCGAGTAACAATCTTACTTTCATGCATCCCTAATTTCTGATAATGATGATGTAGTGGAGCCATTTTAAATATTCGCTTACCCTCCCCAAATTTCTTCTTTGTATATTTGAAATAACCAACTTGCATTATCACGGATAAGTTTTCAACCAAAAACACCCCACATAAAATTGGAATCAATAATTCCTTACGGATTAAAATAGCAACAACAGCTATTATCCCACCAAGAGCCAAAGAACCTGTATCCCCCATAAAAACCTGAGCTGGGTAAGAATTATACCACATAAAACCGACACAAGCCCCAACAAAAGCAGACATGTAGATTACAAGTTCTCCCGTATCTGGGATGTACATAATATTTAAATAATCAGCAGCAATAATATTACCCGACACATAAGCAAAAAGCGCCAAAGTAGCCCCAATAATTGCTGAAGTTCCTGTAGCTAAACCGTCTAAACCATCCGTCATGTTTGCTCCATTACTTACCGCTGTAACAATTACAACAACTATCAAAACAAATAAAATCCAAGCGTAATCTTTTGCCGTATTACCCATCCAAGATGTTAATGACTGATAATCAAATTCATTATTTTTAAAGAATGGAGTAGTTGTTTTAGATGATTTCTGAGCCAAACTAACTGAGCCAACAACTTCCGTTTCTGATAATAAACTTACTTCATCTTTCACCACTATATCAGAATGAAATACCATCACTATTCCAACAATTAATCCTATTCCAATTTGCCCTAATACTTTAAACCTACCTGCCAAACCTTCTTTATCTTTCTTAAATACTTTAATATAATCATCAATAAAACCGATAGCGCCTAGCCATATGGTAGAAACTAGCATAATTTGGATATAGATATTATCCAGTTTCGTAAATAATAAAGTGGGAATCAATATTGCACCCAAAATAATGAGCCCCCCCATAGTTGGAGTTCCTTTCTTACTCTCCTCCCCTGCTAAACCCAAAGTTCTGACCTCCTCACCAATTTGTTTTCTTTGGATAAACCTGATGATTTTTCCTCCAAAAACTAAGGAGACTAACAAGGATGTAATCACTGCCATAGCAGCACGAAAAGAGATATACTGGAACAAACCTGCCCCAGGGAAATCATATGCACTTTGTAGATATTCAAATAAATAGTATAACATTAGTCTTTAATTATATTTAGTGATTGTTTTAGTTCTTCCATATCATCAAAAAGAAATTTTTCTCCTTTAATTTCTTGATATTTTTCATGTCCTTTTCCTGCAACAAGGATTATATCGGCATCATTTGCCAATCTGCAAGCAGTTTTAATTGCTTGTTTTCTATCAGAAATAACAAGTACTTTCTTATTTTGCACAGGATCCAATCCTGCAAGCATATCATCAATTATTGCATCAGGACTTTCTGATCTCGGATTGTCAGAAGTTAAAATAACTTGAGTGCTTAAGTCACAAGCAACTTTTGCCATTAGTGGCCTTTTACTTTTATCTCTATCTCCACCACAGCCAATTACAGTAATCAACTGTTCTGAATTACTTCTGATATTATTAATTGTAGAAAGTACATTCTTTAAAGCATCATCAGTATGAGCATAATCAACTATCCCAGTAATTTGATTTTCTGATCGAATAAACTGAAACCTTCCTTCAGCAGAATTTAGCATACTTAAAGCTGTAAGCACATCATAATCTTCAAAACCAAATTGCTTAGATATAGCGTAAACAGAAAGAATATTGTAAGCATTAAAATCACCTATCAATTTCACCCAAACATCAACTTTATTAATTTGCAATAACATACCCTCAAACTGATTCTCTAAAACTCTACATTTATAATCAGCAATTGATTTTAGAGAATAAGTAAGCTTATTCGATTTTGTTCCTTCAAGCATTTTCATGCCGTTTTTATCATCTTTATTAACTAATGAAAAAGCACCTTTTGGTAAAGCATCAAAAAATAATTTTTTCACATCTCGGTATTCAGAAAAAGTGTTGTGATAATCTAAATGATCTTGCGAAAGATTTGTAAAAACTCCTCCAGCAAACTTCAAACCATTAACCCTTCCTTGCAAAAGTGCATGTGAACTCACTTCCATAAAGCAATACTCACAACCTTTATCTAACATTTCACTTAGCAAAAAGTTTATCTGTAAAGCATCAGGAGTTGTAAGTGTAGATGGAATCACCTTCTCAATAATTTTATTCTGAATTGTAGAAAGCATGCCTACTTTTACATTCAAAAATCCAAACAATTGATGCAATAAACTAACAATTGTTGTTTTTCCATTTGTCCCAGTAACGCCAACTAATTTTATTCTATCAGATGGATTGTTATAAAAATTACTTGCAATAATTCCCAGGGCGTCATGGGAGTTTTCAACTTTAATATAAGTTATATCTTCATTAATATTAGCAGGAATTTGCTCAACAATAATTGCAATTGCACCTTTTTCAATGGTACTATCTATAAATTGATGACCATCAGAAATAGTTCCATTTATAGCAACAAATAATCCATTAACATTAACCTTTCTTGAGTCAAAAGCAATGTTTGAAATTTCAATATCAGTAGAACCAACTACTTTATCAATACTTACTTTATATAGAATATCTTGTAAATTCATTAAGCTAATTCTAATTTAATTACGTTTCCTTTTTTGAACTTAAACCCATTTTTAATCGACTGATTAACAACCGATCCAAACCCCTCAACACTTACATTTAAACCATATGTTTCTAGCAAATAGACTGCATCTTTCAAATTCATTCCTTTCAAGTTTGGCATCTTTCCTCTTTGCAAATCCTCTTCAATTTTTCTTACAATTAGCTTTACTTCTGATTTTGATGTTTGAGATACCATCCAATTTGATTCAGTATTTTGTGTAGAAATATTAAGTTCAGTCAAAATGTGATTTGCATCAAAAGTCTTACCTTGTTTTACTTTTGGAAGATTTGTAAATGCATCAGTACTAATAATCGGATTATGAATATCCAAATCAAGCGCATAGACTTTATCAGCTAACTCTTTAAAGATGGGAGCAGCAACTTTCCCTCCGTATACCTGGCCATTCTTTGGATTATTAATTACAACTATGCAGGAATATTTTGGATTATCAGCTGGAAAAAATCCAGCAAAAGAAGCTTGGTACTTTTTCTCCACATCTTCCTTTCTACCAGCATAATTCAGAACTGTTGTGCCTGTTTTACCAGCAATTTTGTATTTATCGGTACGGATATTTATAGCTGTTCCTTCTTCAACTACACCTACCAACAAAGGCAAAATTTCTTTTATTGTTGATTCTGAGCAAATAGAAGGGTTTACAACAACAGGGCTTTTTTCTTCAATAATATTTCCACCCATCATTATGGCTTTAGTAAAAATTGGGTTCATCATTTTACCATTATTGGCAATTGCATTGTAAAAAGTTAGCATATGAAGAGGCGTTAATGCCATTTCATACCCAGTGGACATCCATGGTAAAGTAACCCCTGACCAACCTCTTTTATTTGGGATTGGCATTCTTAAACCATCATCAGGAAATGGTAATTCCAAATTTAGTGGTGTGCTTAATCCCATTTTATAAATTCGATCAGTATACTCAGTAGGATTTTTCTTATAATTATCATTTATAATTTTTGAAACCCCAACATTAGAGGAAATAATAAACGCTTTTTTAATCGTTACATTTTTAAAATTATGCGGAGAGTCCCTCATTACTCTATCATAATATTTTGTTCTACCTTTTTGCAAATTCACAGAATCATTTACTGTAAACTTTCCATCCTCTAATCCAGCAATTATAGATGCTAATTTAAAAGTTGATCCAGGCGCATCATGCTGAGCTATTGCATAATTAAAATACTCACTTACTCTATCAGAAGTATCTTTACGCAAGTTTGCAATAACCTTCACTTCACCTGTTTTTACCTCCATCATTATTACGCAACCCCAATCTGCATTTTCTTTTATTAAGGTTTGTTCCAATGATTTTTCAGCAACATCCTGCATGTCAATATTGATAGTTGTTAAAATATCTCTACCAGCTTTTGGTAAACTATTCCCCTCTGAGTCTTGAGGAACCCAAGCTCCTTGTGCAATTTTTCTTTTTAAATGCTGACCATCAACTCCAGATAATACTTGATTAAAAGCCACCTCAATGCCAACTGGATTTACATCTCTTAAAACACCAACAGTTCTTTGTGCAAGCAAACCAAAAGGCACTTCTCTATGAGGCCTTTGCTCTACTATTAACCCTCCTCTATTTTGTCCCAATTTAAATACAGGAAGACTTTGCAAAACTTTTAATTCATTGTGTGTAACCTTCAATTTCAAAAGGACATATTTATTTTTTCTTGATTTTTTAGCCAATCTTAAAAACCGTTCGTATTCCTCAGCAGATTTATCAGCAAACAAATCACTCAAACCCTCAGACATCTCAACAATATGCTTATCAAAAAGCACTTTGCTTATCACACTTAAATCCAGATAAATTTTATAGAGTGGCATTGAAATTGCAAGTAAAGATCCATCATCAGCTAATATATTTCCTCTTGGGGCTTCAACTGTAAAAAACCTTGGCTGACTAGTAGTGTTAATCAATTCATCAAACTGCTGAACTTTTACAATTTTAACAACTACACCAACAGCAAGAAGGAACACGAATAAGTAAAGTCCTATGATTCTTAAATTGCTATTTTTTGTAGTTTTCTTCACTATTTTTCAATGATTATGGGAGGAGTTAATGATGTTTTTAAGCCTTGGTCATTCACAATATTTTCAATTACAGACCTCCTGTACATACTCATCAAATCAGATTTTGTAGTAATATAAACCAACCTTAAATCAGCTACTTCTTTTTCTAATGAAATAGATTGCTTTAATAATTTTTCTGCTTGGAAAGAAGAACTGATATTTACCAAAACCAAAAAAACTATCATTAATAAAAAAGGCACATATTTTCTATTGCTTTCTTCAGCAATAAACTCACCCCTCATAATTGAGATAAGTGTATTTGATGTGTCTTTTTTAGTTGTCATTTGATTTTTCAGCTATTCTTAATTTTGCACTTCTTGCTCTTGAATTTTGTTTAATCTCATCAGCAGTAGCAACAATTACTTTTCTATTTATTGCTTTTAAATCTTTAATCGGATTCCCAAAAAAATCTTTCTCTGCATTTCCTTCCAAATTCCCTTTCTTCATTAGGTTTTTAACCAATCTATCCTCTAAAGAATGATAAGAAAGCACTACCAATCTTCCTCCAGGGTTTAACATATCTACTGCACTTAAAAGCATTTCCTCCAAAGCAACAATCTCATCATTCACTTCTATTCTAATAGCTTGGAAAATTCGAGCCAGAAACTGATTTCTATATTTTTCAGGAACTATTTTTGCAACTACAACAATAAGTTCGGTAGTAGTATTTATCTTTTCAACTTGTCTTGCGTTTACAATTTCCTTGGCTATTCTTCTTGAGTTTTTTAACTCTCCATATTTATAAAGAACATTAGCCAAATTTTCTTCAGAATAATCATTTACTATTTCCTTTGCCGATAAATCAGATTTAGGGTTCATTCGCATATCCAATTCTCCTTCAAATCGAGTAGAAAAACCTCTTTCAGCAACATCAAATTGATGAGAAGAAACTCCCAGATCAGCTAGAATTCCATCAACTTTTCTCACCCCTTCCATTCTTAAAAAATTCCTTAGATAGCTAAAGTTTGCATCAATCAATTTAAACCCATCTTGCTCCAAATTATTTTTATGTGCATCAGCATCCTGATCAAACGCAAATAATTTACCTCCATCCAGATGTTTCATTATTTCTTTAGAATGACCACCACCACCAAAAGTGACATCAACATAAATTCCTGTGGGCTTTATATTTAACCCTTCAATACATTCGTTTAACAATACTGGACTATGATATCCCATCCGATCTGTCTAATGGTTGATTACCCATCACCTCTTCAGCTAAATCACCAAAATCCTTTAAAGATTCAGCCACTGAACTTTCATATTTATCTTTATCCCAAATCTCAATCATATTTACTGATGATGAAAGGACAATTTGTTTTTGCAATCCAGCAAAAGACAATAAATCCTTAGGAATTAAGAACCTACCAGAACCATCTACATCAACTACTTTTAATCCAGCCATATAGGATCTGATAAAATCATTATTCTTTTTAACAAAACGATTCAACTTATTTACTTGCCCAACAACTTCATTCCATTCTTGCATAGGATGAATCTCCAAACACTGATTAAAAACTGAACGTTTAATTACGAAACCATCTCCAAGCACTTTTTGCAACTGCTTTTTTAAAGCAGAAGGAAACATTACACGCCCTTTGGCATCTGCTTTACATTCGTATGTTCCAATTATATTAATCACTTTGTTCTTGTTTAAATCTGGGTGCTAATATACGAATAAACCCCACTATTCCCCACTTAACCCCACTTTGTTGATAACTTCCACCACAACACCTTGTTTTGAGCTCAATTTAACCTAGGGGTTGCTATTAACAAATATTTTCGTTTATTTGCAATCTAAAATCTACAACTAAACATGGTTAAGGAAGAGGGAAAATTTAAATGGCTTGAAGAAGGAACTAAAGGACAACCAATCATCTTGCTACATGGTTTAATGGGTGGTGTGGAGAACTTTGGTGAAATGGTAGATTATATTTCTGAGGAGTACAAGGTTTATGGCTTAGATCTTAAGTTATTTGAAGGTAAATTACTTAAAGTGTCAGTAAGAGGACTTAGTGATTACCTTTATGCATTCATGGAGCATTTAGGATTAGAAAGCGCAGTACTAATGGGAAATTCTATGGGAGGACATATCGGTTTAATATTTGCAAAAGATCATCCTGAAAAAGTAGATGGTTTAATTTTAACTGGAAGTTCAGGTTTATTTGAAAGTTCAATGGGAAATTCTTTTCCAAGAAGAGGAGATAAAGACTATATAAGAGTAAAAACAGAAGAAGTATTTTACGACCCAAAAGTAGCAACTGACGACTTAGTAGATAGAGTATTTGAAATTGCAAACAACAGAATGTCAATCCTAAAACTATTAGGATATGCTAAGTCTGCTATTAGGCACAATATGGCTGAAGATATCCCAAATATTAATAAGCCTGTGTCATTAATATGGGGAGCTGAAGACAAAGTAACTCCACCTCATGTGGCTGAGGAATTCCACAAACTACTGCCTGACTCTGAACTCAATTGGATTCCATTATGCGGACATGCTGCAATGTGGGAACACCCAAAAAGATTTAGTGAGTTAGTACTAGAATTTCTTAAAAAAAGATTTTAACTAATCATGAAGATTAAAACTGCAGAATTTGTAATTAGTAATAGTGATTACAGAATTTGTCCTGCTCCAAAAATGCCAGAATACGCATTTATTGGAAGGTCAAATATCGGGAAATCATCTTTGATAAACGCATTAGTTAACCACAGAAATCTTGCCAAAACATCAGGAAAGCCAGGGAAAACACAATTAATAAATCATTTTCTTATTAACAAAGAATGGTATTTAGTTGATTTACCAGGATTTGGTTACGCAAAGATTCCTAAATCATTGAGGGCTCAGTTTCATGATATGATTAGCAATTACTTGACAAATAGAACAAATTTAATGTGCCTGTTCGTATTAGTTGATTCCAGGCACAAACCACAAGCTATTGATCAAGAATTTATGCAGTGGCTAGCCGAAAAAGGAATTCCGTTTGTAATAATATTTACCAAAGCAGATAAACTTGGGAAGGTAGCCCTCAATAAACAAATTGAAGCGTACAAAAGTGAGATGCAAAAAGAATGGGAAGAACTCCCAGAAACATTTGTCACCTCAGCTGAAAAGAAAATGGGAACGCAAGAAATTGCAGACTATATTGAAAAGCTTAATCCACATTTTAAAAAGAGGTAAGGTAATTACCCTTTAATCTTTGTTTGCTCAGCAAAAAACTCACAATAGTCTCGTAAAGCACCAGCAAGTTTATCATGTCCTGTTGCTTTTTCCAAACTGCCTGCCATCCCCATCATAGTCTGATGATACATTATAAACATCTCATTAACAGGCATATCTTTTGTCCATAAATCAATACGCAAAGTTTCCTTAGTTTTTGCAGCCCAAGCTGATATCATTAATGCTTTGATATTATCCTCATCTGCACCACCACCAGTTGCATCCATTTTTATATTTGTTGGTAAATGATTTTCATCTAACTCAACTTCAAATTTTAAAGTTTGTTTCATAATTTTATTTTGTGGGTTTGTATTTTGATTCCTGCAAAAACTTTCTGGAATCTGTTAAATACATCAATTCCTCAATATCAATTTTATTATTATCCATATACTCATTTACCATTTTATAGCCAATATAATAAGCAACTCTACCAGGAGCTTCTTGAGGCATCCCTTTGGCAAAAGGAGCATAATTCACAAATGACCTAAATTCTATTTCTTTCTTTGAAAAAAGCATATCTTCATGTACTAAAAATTCCCATATACTTGCTTCATTTTCAATAACCCAATCCATCTGAGATTTTGTAAAACGAAACTTATCTTCTAAAGAAATGTCAACAAGCATTTTATCAATAAAATACATAGCCTTACCTTTATGTATTATTTGAGAAAGTAAATCTCTACCTCCAAGATATTTTTGAAAATGCTCATTAAACCAAACTTCCATCACATTGGAGGGAATAAACTTTTTTTGTTTTTGAAATCTTAAATACTCAGGATCTCCTAAAAACTGATAAAACTTACTATTTGTACCTAAAAAATTCTCTAAACCTATTGCTATATTATTATCATAGGTTACTACACCATAATTAAATCCACCAAAAAAAGTAGTTATCTCAGGAAGAGGATAAGAAGGAAACTCATTAGTAAATTGCCCAAATGCCAATTCCAAAATATGTTCAAATTCACTTAAATCATCAAAAACAACAACAGTAGAATCATAGGCTTCACGCATATCTTTATGCTGAGTAAAAGCTAGCAACTCATCATAATACTGAGCAGTAGTCAATTGAGAACTATTCATAATCTGTGTAGCGAAAACCTCAGGAAAAGAACCGAAAATAGTATCCCAAGAATTTGATTTTTCAATCAGATTGTCAGTAGTAATAAAAAACAATTCCTGTTCAAATCTGTTTACTTTTAACTCCGCTTTTTTATCCTCAGGAAAATAAGAAAGAATTAATGATGCTAGTAAAAAAGCAACAAGAGTAATAGAGAGAAATAAGACTATAGGTTTCATAGGGCAAAAGTAATAAGTTTTGCATTACATTTGCAAACAATTATGAAAACAACAGCAGTAATTACTCACATCTCTAATTGGCTTACAGATTATGCTAAATCATCATTGTCAAAAGGTTTTGTAATTGGAATTTCAGGAGGCATTGACTCGGCAGTAACCTCAACACTTGTAGCAAAAACAGGTTTACCATTAATCTGTGTTGAAATGCCAATTCATCAACAGAAAGAACAAGTTGAAAGAGGAAAAGAGCATATCAACTGGTTAAAAAAGAATTTCCAAAATGTGAGTTCAACAGAACTTAATCTTACCACAGTATATGATGGATTTATTTCCCAGCTACCAAATAATGAAAACACTCACGAACTTGCTTTGGTAAATACAAGAGCAAGACTCAGGATGACGACTCTTTATTATTTTGCACAAGCAAATAATTCACTTGTACTTGGTACAGGCAACAAGGTTGAGGATTTTGGAATTGGTTTTTTTACCAAATATGGAGACGGGGGAGTAGATGTAAGTCCTATTGCTGATTTGTTAAAATCGGAAGTATATATACTTGGAAAAGAACTAGGCATTATTAATAATATTCTAATTGCACCACCAACTGACGGACTTTGGGGAAATGATAAAACTGATGAAGATCAGATTGGAGCTACTTACCCTGAACTTGAATGGGCAATGCAATTTGATGGTGACAAAAACACTCTTAATATAAGAAAAAGAGAAGTGCTTAAAATTTACACACAACTTAACAGGGCTAACCAACACAAAATGAATGCTATTCCTGTTTGTATCATACCTAAAAATTTGAAGTAGTTTATTTTTACTAATTTAGCCACAACTAACCAACACAAAAAATATTATGGGAAAATTTGAAAAGCCACTAACATGGATTCTTATCATAGGAATACTAGGGTACTTATTTATGGGAAATTGTTGCAAAACTGAATGCTCAACAGAAGTAAAAAAAGAAATAAGAGTTGAAATTAAAGTTGAAGATGAAAACTTAAACATTGACAGCATGGTAGATACAGTGATTGAAAATATTGATATAGAAGGTGAGGTTGATACTGTAATTGAAATCAATATTGACTTAACTGAGGAAGAAGAAACAACAGAAGAATAAATTATTATTTTACAAAATAATTAAAACCCATTCTGAAAAAGTGGGGTTTTATTTTCTCAACTTTCCTTTTACAAAAGTTACTGTCATCAGCATAAAGGCTACAAAAACACTTATCCTTCCGATATAATTTCCAAACTGAGCATAGAAAGTTGATTTACTATTCAACTTTACATCAGCAGCAATACAAATTGCCTCATCCCAATTAGTTTCTTGCAGTATTTCACCATTAGATGAAATCACACCAGAAATACCTGTATTAGCTGAACGCACAATTACTTTTCTTTGTTCAATAGCCCTCAAACTAGCATAAGAAAAATGTTGTTTATATCCTGCAGTATTCTTCCACCAGCCATCATTTGTAATGATCGTAATCAAATCTGAATTTTCAATATTCATTTCTCCATAAATACTTTCATAACAAATTAAAGGGCGAACATTCACACCATCAACCTTAAAATTATGTAGGGTATTAGAACTTCCTAAAGACCCACTCATCCCGCCCAAATCAACAGCCAATTTTGCTAACGGATCAAGTAGGTATGGAAAAGGCATTTTCTCCACTCCAGGCACTAGTTTTGTTTTATGATACACCTCAACCAATCCACTATCAGGAATAAAAATTGCTGAATTATAAGCATCATAATAGATTTTTTCATTTCTAACCTGGCGAGCAGTGGTAGTTTTGCTCTCGCCATGACCAAACATTTTCATTGTGCTAGCACCAACAATTACATTCAACTTTGGAAATTCCTTTTGCAACTCCCTAAACTTCCTTACACTATAAGTTGCTTCCAATTTATTTTCCCAAATCCCTTCAAGCAATGCAGTTTCAGGACCAATTAGAAGCTGAGTTTCAGCTGTTAATTTTGTTTTCGAGAGCGTAATAAAATCAGCTAATTGCTTTTCGTATCCAACATTGAATTTATCAGTATAAGGATCAATATTTGGCTGAACAATCAGCACTTTTAATGTGTCTTCATTCTCAGTTTCAAAATTTGAATACATATGATAAGAAACAAAAAGAGGCAACAATAAAACTAGTAAAGGCAACAGCATTGCTTTCTTTTTTTCAGCAGAAATGTATAAGCTAAAGAGCAGCACATTGATAAAAAGCACCCAAAGAGAACCTCCTAAAAACCCTGTAAACTCATACCACTGAACAACATCAGTCACATTTGCAAAAGCATTCCCCAAAGTAAGCCAAGGCCAAGATAAATCCCAGTTTAAATGAAGATATTCAATAGATATCCAAAGAACAATAAAGGACAAATAACCCAAACGATTAGTAGTAGCGCTTTTTACTTTATGAAACAACCAAAAAGCAGTAGACATTAAAGTTGCATTTACAATAAAAGCAGCAATTGCACCAAATAATGTAGCGTGATACACCCAATAAGTAGTAATCGCATTAAAAATAAAGAAGGCTAAAAAAGAAGACCAAAATACTTTTCTTCCCTTCTTCTTGTCATTTGAATTATTCAATTCATCTTCTACCATTAATAAGGGTAAAAACGCAAAAAACAGAAAAGGAAATATACCAAGCTCTGGCCATGAAAATGCCAACAGTAATCCGCTTAACAATGCTAAAAGTAGTTTTCTCATAAGTTTTACAAATATTATCATATTTTTGCTGAATATGAATGCAATAAAAAGAAATATTCCTAATCTCATAACTCTAGCCAACTTAACTTGTGGGCTTTTTGCAATAATTTTTGCTTTTCAAGGCGACCTCACAATGGCATCACTCTGTATTTTTGCTGGAGCTTTCTTTGATTTTTTTGACGGACTAGCAGCTCGCCTATTAAAGGTAAGTGGCGATCTCGGCAAACAACTGGATTCCATGGCTGACATGGTAACTTTTGGGGTAGCCCCAGGATTTATTCTTTTTCATTTAATGTTTTACCTGAGTAATGGAACAATACTAAAACACTCCATGACAAATGATGTGCTTTTATACCCTGCCTCATTAGCGCTATTAATTCCAATTTTCTCAGCTTATCGCTTGGCTAATTTTAATATTGACACTAGACAAACCACTTCATTTATTGGATTACCAACTCCTGCACTTGCTATTTTTATTGCAGCAATACCTCATATTAATTTTGAGGTATTCCCAATGTTTGCTGACATAAAATTACTTGCGATCTTAGCTGTAATTATGCCTATACTCTTAGTAGTAGAAATGCCTTTATTTTCTTTAAAGATTAGCAATGAAAAGAGCATCAGTTCTCGCTTAAAT
Source organism: uncultured Flavobacteriales bacterium (assembly GCA_905478185.1). GTDB lineage: Bacteria > Bacteroidota > Bacteroidia > Flavobacteriales > BACL11 > UWMA-0277. The sequence continues at coordinate 17,516 of CAJQHO010000001.1, forward strand.
ATATTTAGAATGCTACTTATTTTATCAGCCGTAATATTATTCTTTGTATTTCAGTTTGCTGCTATTCCTTTTATTGTAATTTTGTACCTGATTTTATCACTATTAAATAATATACTATAATTATGAAGTTCACAGCCGAGATAGATGTAATGCCACTTAAAACATTATTAGACCCACAAGGAAAAGCAGTAAGTTCTAGTATGGGAAATGTTGGTTTATCAGAAATTGGAAATGTAAGAATTGGAAAACACATTACACTTCAAATTGAAGCGGATAGTAAAGCAATTGCTAGTAATAAGGTTGATGAAGCTTGCAAAAAAATGCTTTGCAATCAAATTATGGAATCTTACGAATTTACTTTAGAGGAAATATAATTATTTTCTAAGCTCAAAATTCTTACCTAAGTAAACTTTTCTTACTTGCTCATCAGCTGCTAACTCCTCAGCAGTACCTTGTTTTAGGATATTTCCTTCAAACAAAAGATATGCTCTATCTGTAATTTTTAGAGTTTCATGCACATTATGGTCAGTAATCAAAATGCCAATATTCTTTTCTTTTAAAGCAGCGACTATCTGCTGAATATCCTCAACAGCAATAGGATCAACACCTGCAAATGGTTCGTCAAGCAAAATAAACTTGGGGTTAGTGGCTAAAGCTCTTGCAATCTCTGTTCTTCTTCTCTCTCCTCCCGAGAGTAATCCCCCCATATTCTTACGCACATGTTGTAAGGTAAATTCATCAAGCAAAGATTCACATTTTTCCTTTTGCTCCTTCTTACTTAAAGCTGTCATTTCAAGTACAGCCAAAATATTATCCTCTACACTCATTGTTCTGAAAACTGATGCCTCTTGTGCTAAATAACCAACACCCATTTGAGCTCGCTTATACATAGGTAGTTTTGTGATATTTACATCATCTAAAAAAACATTCCCTTCATTTGGTTTTACCAATCCAACCATCATATAGAATGAGGTAGTTTTACCTGCTCCATTTGGTCCTAAAAGCCCAACAATCTCACCTTGCTTTACCTCAACTGAAACACCTTTAACTACTGCTCGTTTCCCGTAATACTTTACTATTTTATCTGCTCTTAAAATCATGCGTTTGCTTTTTCTTGATTTTTAATAACCCTTGCCGAAATCTTAATACTCATCTCATAAAGTACAATTAAAGGCAATGAAACTAATATCTGTGATGTTACATCTGGTGGTGTAATAATTGCTGATAAAATAAGAGTAACAACCATTGCGTGCTTACGGTACACTCGCATAAATTCAGGAGTCAATAAACCAATTTTAGTTAAGAAATAAACCAAAATAGGCAACTCAAATATTATTCCATTAGCAAAACTAACTGTTGTTACTGTAGAAATAAATGAAGTTAAACTTATCTGATTTGCAACTGTGCTACTCACTTGATACGAACCTAAAAAGTTAACTGATAAAGGAGCAACAACATAATAACCAAACACTATACCAAACATAAATAGTAATGAACTGAAAAATACAATTCCTTTAGCTAACTTTGTTTCTCCATCATGCAAAGCAGGTCTTAAAAAACGCCACATTTCCCAAAAAACATAAGGGAATGCAAAAATAAATCCTGCAAAAATAGAAGTGGTTATATGGGCAGAAAACTGACCACTCATACTAATATTCATCAAACTAAAAGGGGATTCTGTTAAGCATAAAGCATCTTCAAAACCTAAGAAACGAGAGATATTGCAAAGCACTTTGTAAGTTAGGAAGTTTGGGTCTTTTGGACCTAGAAGGATTACATCAAAAACAATATCCTTGTACATAAAAGCAATAATTGCAAAAAACATAATTGCGGCTGCAGCTCTTATTAAATGCCATCTGAAAATTTCCAGATGATCTAAAAATGACATTTCTTTATCCTGTTTGCTCATCTTAAACTACTCCTTCTTTTAATATATCATGTAGATGAACTATCCCAACATATTTTGAGCTATCCATAACTATTAATTGACTAATATTACTTGCTTCCATTAATTGCAATGCATCATAAACTAAAGTATCATTAGAAATTGTTTTAGGATACTCATTCATAATGTCATTAGCCTTCAAATCAGTGAATGAAGCACCATTTTCCAGCATCCTTCTCAAATCCCCATCAGTAATAATTCCTTTCAACTCATCATTATCTATTACAGCAGTTGCACCCAATCTTTTATTTGAAATCTCAATAATTACTTCATTTATTGATGCCTCAACTTTAACTGTTGGATTGTTTTCTTCTGACAAAATATCAGATATTTTTAAATATAAACGCTTACCTAAAGTTCCTCCAGGATGAAAACGAGCAAAATCCTTATCCGTAAAATCTTTGCACGCTAACAAACTAACTGCAATTGCATCACCCATTACTAGTTGTGCAGTTGTTGATGATGTTGGTGCTAAGTTATTCGGACAAGCTTCTTTTTCGACACTAACATCTAATGCAAAATCAGATTCTTTAGCTAAAAAGGAATTCATATTTCCCGCTAAAGCAATAATTGAATTTCCCATATTTTTAATAAGGGGAAGTAAAGCTGTAATTTCAGGAGTATTTCCACTTTTTGAAATGCAAATCACTACATCACCATTTTGAATATTGCCTAAATCGCCATGTATTGCATCAGCTGCATGCACAAAAATAGCTGGCTGACCAGTAGAATTAAAGGTAGCAACCATCTTATTTGCAATGTTTGCACTCTTCCCAATTCCCACTACAATCAGCCTACCTTTAGCATTAAGTATCAAATTGATAACATTTACAAAATCATCTTCTATTCTATTTAGTAATTTAGAAATAGCATCAACCTCAAGTAAGATTGTTTCTTTTGCAATTTTTTTTATTTCAGCTGAAGATTTCATAAAAATAAAGTAGTATATTCGTTCACACAAAAACCGCAACAAAAGTATTACATTTTTATCATAAATGAGCATATCTACAGAAACACTACATAAAAACCTAAAAGAAATCTTTGGGTTTAACGCTTTTAGATCTGATCAAGAAGAAATAATAATAAATCTTCTAGATGGAAATGACAGCATGGTAATCATGCCAACAGGAGGTGGAAAATCAATGTGCTATCAATTACCAGCACTTATCTCTGATGGATGTGCTATTGTTGTTTCTCCTTTAATTGCTTTAATGAAAAATCAGGTTGATGTTTTAAGAGGGCATTATCATAATGAAAGTATTGCCCATGTTTTGAATTCTTCTTTATCAAAAACTCAGACTAATCAAGTAAAAGAAGATATTGCATCAGGAAAAACAAAACTACTTTATGTAGCACCCGAATCCTTAGTGAAAAAGGAAAATACTGAATTTTTCAGATCAGTTAAAATTAGTTTCTATGCTATTGATGAGGCACATTGTATCTCAGAATGGGGACATGATTTCAGACCAGAATACAGAAACCTAAAAAGAATTATTGATGATATTGGTCAAGCTCCAATAATTGCACTTACAGCAACTGCAACACCAAAAGTAAGGCATGATATCATGAAAAATTTACACATGTTGGATAGTAAATTATTTCTTGACTCCTTTAATAGAAGCAACCTGTTTTATGAAATACAACCTAAAAAAGATGTCGCAAAACAAATCATACAATATATTAATACCCGTAAAGGAGAATCAGGGATTATTTATTGCTTAAGTAGAAAAAAAGTAGAGGAAATTGCTGAAGTACTACAAATAAATGGAATTAATGCCTTGCCTTATCATGCAGGATTAGAAGCTAAAAAGAGAGTAGCTCATCAAGAGGCATTTTTAATGGATGATTGTGATGTAATTGTTGCAACTATTGCTTTTGGAATGGGGATTGATAAGCCAGATATTCGCTTTGTGGTGCATCATGATATTCCTAAAAGTTTAGAAGGATATTATCAAGAAACTGGGAGAGCAGGGAGAGATGGTGGAAAGGGGGACTTAGTTACCTTTTACGACTATAAAGATATTGAAAAGTTAGAAAATTTCTTACAAGGAAAACCTGTTGCTGAGCAAGAAGTTGGAAGACTTTTAATCATGGAAACTATTGCATTTTCCGAAACATCAATGTGTAGAAGAAAATATTTATTACACTACTTTGGTGAGGAATTTGATGCTGTAAAATGTGAGGATATGTGTGACAACTGCAAGAATCCTAAAGAAAAGATTGAAGGTAAGGATTTTATAAAATTATTGCTTGAAGGAGTTGAGGGAGCAAGAGGAAGGTTTAAACCTAAAGAAATGGCAAGGATAATGATGGGAGAAAGCAACTCTCTTATCAAACAAAACATGTCGCAACTTGATGATGTATTTGGAACAGGAAAAGATAAATCATTAGGATTTTGGCACTCAATAATCAGGCAAGCATATGTAAAACAACTTCTAACAAAAGAAATTGAAAGTTACGGACTTTTAAAATTAACTGACGCAGGTAAGGAATTCATAAAAGAACCTTATAGTTTTATGATAACTGAAGATCATGATTACGACTCAGTTGCTACTAGCAGTAGTGGAAACCAGAAAGGACAAGCTGCAGACCCATTGCTATTTAAAATACTAAAAGATTTAAGGAAGAAAATAGCTAAAAAAGCTGGGCTACCACCAGCAATTTTATTCATGGAACCATCTTTAATTGATATGGCAAATCAGTATCCAATAACTATGGAGGAGCTTGCTCAAGTTCAAGGAGTAGGTACTGGAAAAGCAAAAAAATATGGTTTAGAATTTATCTCTACTATTAAGGAGTATGTTGAGGAACATGAGATTGATCGACCACAAGACATTGTAGTTAGAACTGTGGCATCTAAATCCTCTAATAAAATTTACATCATACAATCATTAGACAAAAAATTATGCATTGATGATATCGCAAAAGGAAAAGGATTATCTCCTAAGAATTTGCTGACAGAAATGGAAGAGATTGTAGAGAAAGGTACTCGCCTAAATCTTGACCATATTATAATTGACATGATGGATGAAGAAGAAAGAGAAGAAATTCATGACTTTTTTAAAGAAACAGAAGAATTCTCTTTTGATGAAGCAAGAGTTGAATTTGATGAAGAAGAATTTTCTGATAATGAAATACGATTATTACGAATTGACTTTATCTCAAAAGTAGCAAACTAATGAAAACATTGATATTATCAAGTTCTCTTTCTGAGAACTCCCGTTCCTATTTACTATGCAAAGCTGTAAAGGAAGAACTAATTGCAAAAGGAAACAACATTACTTTTGTAGATGCTATGAATATACCCATGCAACCATTACACAGAGGAGGAACACCTGAAATGGAAACTTTAGCCAAGCAAGTGGATGAGGCTGACAATATCATTATAGGCATGGGCGTGCACTGTTATAGCGTAAATGATAGTTTAAAAATTTTATTAGATGCTTGTTTTGGAAAAGCAACTGGTAAGTTCTTTGGAATATTGTGTGCTGCAGGAGGAGAAAGAAGTTATCTATCTACAATGCAACTTACCCAAATATGCATGAATGAATGGCGCATGATGCAATTACCAAGAATTGTTTATGCTACCGGAAAAGATTTTAAAGAAGACATCATTATTTCATCTCAAGTACTAGAAAGAATAGCCCTTTTTTCAGAAGAGTTCCATACAATAGGGAATAAATTATCTTAGTTTTTTATAGCCAGGTAAGCCATTAATCCCATCCCAATTTTTAATGATTGCTCATCAATATTAAAGCGAGAAGTATGCAAGCCATGGGTAATACCTTTACTTTTATTAGCTGTACCTAAACGATAAAAAGTGGACGGAACTTCATGGGAATAATAGGCAAAGTCCTCAGCCGTCATTCTAATAGGCAAGTCAATTACATTTTCTGTGCCTAAATATTCTTTTGCCAAAACTATAGCGCTTTCAGTTAACACTACATCATTAACTAATGATGGATAGCCTTTTCGGATATCAAAATCAATTTCAAGTCCATAGTATTTTGCAACTTCCAAAGCAATTTTTTGCATTCTTTTATGGGCTGTAGCTCTAAAATCCTCATCCATTGCGCGCAAAGTTCCTTTAAGCTTAACCTTATCAGGGATAACATTAGTAGACCCTAAACCCTCAACAAAACCGATTGCCAAAACAGAAGGATGATCTTTATCTTTTTTAAAAGATTCATCCAGTTCAGTAATTAATTTGGCAGCTGCTAATAGTGGACTGTTATATTTATGTGGCAATGCCGCATGCCCACCAATTCCTTTTACGCAAATATGTAATTCATCAGTTGAGGCCATGTATTTACCTGGGCGGAAACCTACTTTTCCAACCTCTAAATCAGGAAACACATGCTGTCCCAACATTTTCTCAACCTTAGGGTTTTCAAGCACACCATCTTTTATCATTTGCTGAGCTCCACCAGGAAGCATCTCCTCTGCAGGTTGAAAGATAAACTTCACGATACCTTCCCATTCCTGTTTTAGGTTATTTAATATTTTAACAACACCAAGCAAAGAGGCCGTGTGCACATCATGCCCGCAAGCATGCATGACTCCTTTATTTACAGAACAATAATCAATTTCATTTTCCTCAGTAATTGGTAAAGCATCAAAATCAGCACGCAAAGCAAGAGTTTTTGAACTTGGATTGTTTCCTTCTAACAAAACTACAATACCAGTATCGGCAATATCTTCAGTAAAAGAAATTCCCCAACCTATGAGTATGGTTTTTATGTAAGCAGAAGTTTTATGTTCATAAAAAGATAATTCAGGGTTTTTATGAATGTATCTTCTAATCTCAACAATTTCATCAAATGAATCCTCTACTAATTGTTTTATCTTGTCTATCATTTTGTGAAAATCAATTTAATTGCAGCAAATAACATTACAACTCCAAATACTTTTTTTACAATTTCTGGATTTAAACTTAAAGAGAGTTTAGATCCAAAATAACCTCCAACCACAAAAGTAAGAGCTATAACAACAGCATATTCCCATTTTACATAACCAGATTTAAAATAGTTTATTGCAGCTAAAATTCCAATTGGAGGCAACATTGCAACAAGAGCCGTTCCTTGTGCTTCAAACTGTGATAACCCCAAAAATATCATCAGTAAAGGAATCATCAAAATACCTCCACCAACTCCAACAAACCCACTTAACATTCCTGCAAGTAACCCAATAATTATTAAAACAATAAATGTAGAAAAACTCATAGCACAAATATAAAAATGAATTTTAGGGATGCCACACATGAATCTTATAGTTTTCATACATTAATTAACATATCTTTGCAAAGTAAAAAATATACTATGAAAGTTACAGCATTAACATTTAATCAATTTCAGGAAAACACTTACATTATTTCTGATAACACAAAGGATTGCATTATAATTGACCCTGGTTGCTATCAAGATTTTGAGAGAACTAAGTTGACCGATTTTATTAAAACCAAAAACCTAAAACCAGTAAAACTTATCAATACACATTGCCATATTGATCATGTTTTAGGCAACAAATTTGTGAGTGAACAATGGAATTTAGAATTATATGCGCACAAGGAAGATTTACCATTACTTACAAATGCAGGAGCAGTTGCCAAAATGTATGGACTTGAAAAATATGAAGGATCTCCTTATCCAAAACATTTCTTAGAAGAAGGTGATACGCTTAAATTTGGGGCAAGTGAACTTGAAATTATTTTTGCACCAGGACATGCGCCAGGACACATCTGTTTACTAAGTATAAAAGATGGGTTTATTATTGCTGGAGATGTGCTTTTTAATGGAAGTATCGGCAGGACAGATTTGCCAGGTGGAGATTACGATACATTAATTGAAAGTATTAAAACTAAACTTCTTCCATTGGATGAAAATACTATTGTTTATTGCGGGCATGGGCCTTCAACTAGCATTGGAAAAGAAAAAATGAATAATCCTTTTTTGGTTTAAACCCTTTCAGTTTCTCCTTTTTGTTTTAAATCAGCAACAAATTGCTTTATTTTTTGCTCATCTTCTTTTTTACAAACCAGTATCGTCCCTTCATTTTCCACCACTATATAACCATTTAACCCTTGTAGAACTACTAACTTATCATCAGAAACTTTCACCAAATTATCAGAAGAGTCATACATCATTACATTATTTCCCTGAATCGCATTCTTATATTCATCTAATTCAAGATGAGAATATAATGAACCCCAAGTCCCTAAATCACTCCAACCAAAATCAGCAGGATAAACATATACATTCTCAGATTTTTCCATTATTCCATAATCAATAGAAATATTTTTACAAGCCGGGAAAACCCTGTCAATAAATTCCTTTTCGTTAATTGTATTATAGAATTGCTTTCCTTCATCAAAAACTTCATGCATATCTCTTAAATGCTTACGATAAGCTAAAGTTATTGACTTTGCGCTCCAAATAAACATTCCAGAGTTCCATAAAAAATCGCCACTATCTAAAAAATTAAGTGCTAACTCCTGATTTGGTTTTTCAGTAAAAGTTTTAACCTTTCTAGCTTTTTTAGATCCAGACAAATTATCTTCAGAAAATTGAATATACCCATAGCCAGTATCTGGACGAGATGGCGTAATTCCTAATGTTAAAAGCACATCATTTTTAGCAACAATATCTAAGCAATCATTTGTTACTCTTACAAACTCATCCTCTTTTAAAATAATATGATCAGAAGCTGCAATTATCATATTAGCATCCTCATTCATACTTTGAATTTTGAAAGCTGCATAAGCCACACATGGAGCAGTATTCCTCATTGCTGGTTCACAAAGAATATTACTTTCTACAACATTTGGCAACTGTTCCAAACACAAATTCTTATAATTTGTATTTGTTACAATAAGTATATTTTCAGGTGGGCAAATTCGTTCTAAACGTCTAAAAGTTTGTTGGATTAATGTTTCTCCTGTTCCTAAAATATCTAAAAACTGTTTTGGAAAAGAGGATTTACTCATTGGCCAAAATCTTGAACCTATCCCTCCTGCCATTATTACTGCATAATTATTTTTATTCATCATCTTATATCTTTTTCAAAAAATCGGTTGCTAAAATACAACAATTAACTAACAAATTATTGCACACTTTCAACTTCTGCAAGCGGATGAAACAAATACACTTTATTTGTTTTAATTTCAACACACTTAAAACGCTTCCTCAATTTTATTCCTTTTTCAAAAACTTTTCCATTACTCAGTTTAAATATAACTCCTTCTGATAAATCAGAAATAGTAAGTAAGTTTCTTGTATCATAATTTCTCAAAACTTTTGACAATTCAACATCAGAAAAAGTTGATGCTTTTGGAGTAATAATATGATTGCTCAAAACTTTTAAAATATCCTGTGGGAAGTAATCAGGAGATAAAAAGTTTAACATCATAGACTTGAAAGTCAGCTTCCAACTATCACCATGAGGTTTAACTGAGTTTGTATGTTTTTTAAAGACAAAAGCATGAGCTAACTCATGAGTAAAAGTAATCAGAAAAGCATACTTATTCAGATTATTATTCACACTAACAATCAGCTTATTCCCTCTAACTTTAAAATCACCTAACTTAGTTTTTCTAGGAGTTGAAACAACTACTGTTGCGTTTAACTCATCAACCCAACATTGCAATATATCAATACTTTTATCTGGAACGAATGAGTGAAAGGTCAGCATTTAGCTTAATAATTGAAATGCTATAAAACTAGATAAATAAGCCATTACACCCATGTACAAAAACTGAATGATTGGCCATTTTATATGATTTGTTTCTCTATACACAATCGCAAGAGTACTCATACATTGCATTGCAAAAGCATAAAAAAGCATCAATGAGATTCCAACTGCTGGGGTAAAAAATTTCTCGCCATCCTGCCTCTTGACATCAGCCAATCTTTTTTGAATTGATCGAATATCATCATCACCAACACTATATATAGTAGACATAGTTCCTACAAAGACTTCACGAGCTGCAAAAGAAGTAAGTAAAGAAATTCCTATTTTCCAATCAAAACCAAGTGGCTTAATTGCTGGCTCAATTGATTTTCCTATTATTCCAGCATAAGAATGCTCTAATTTATCAGCTGAAATCTGCATTTCTGCATTTTCAATCCCTGCCCACTTTTGTTCAATTTGCTCAAACTTATTGCCAGGAGCAAAAGATGAAAGCACCCAAAGTACAATTGAAATTGCAATAATTATCTTACCCGCATCAAATAAAAACACTTTTACTTTTTCAATAATAGTATAAAGTACAGTTTTCCAATCAGGAATTTTATAAGAAGGCATTTCTATTATATAATAGGATCGCTCTTTTGACTTTATAATAAACTTCATTAAGAACGCAATTGCGATTGCAGACACAAAGCCTATTAAATAAAATGCCATCATTACTAATCCTTGCAAGTTAAATCCTAAAAATTCATCAGCAGGAATAACCAAAGAAATAATTAAAGTATAAACGGGTAAGCGAGCTGAACAACTCATTAATGGAGTAACCATAATAGTAATCAATCTTTCCTTCCATGATGAGATTGTACGAGCTGACATTATTGCAGGAACAGCACACGCAGCGCCACTCAATAAAGGAATAATTGACCTCCCGTTTAAACCCACTCCCCTAAGGAGTTTATCAGTAATAAAACTTACCCGAGCCATATAACCTGTGTCTTCCAGGAAAGCAATAAATGCAAATAAAAATGCTATTTGAGGAACAAATATAACAATCCCTCCAAGGCCAGCTAAAATACCATTTACTACCAAGTCATTCAGCATTCCTTTAGGCATTGAATCAGCTGTAAACTGCTGTAAATTTGTAAACAATTCATCAATCAATTCCATTGGGTATGCTGACCAAGAAAATACTGCCTGAAAAAGTAAAAATAAAATTGATAAGAAAACTACGTATCCAAAAATTGGATGAATCAAAACATCATCAATCTTTTTTGTAAGCATATACTTTCCAGTAGGGGTTCCTTTTTTTACGGTAGACTTTATTACTTTATCTATCTGAGCATATCTCTTTACTGTTTCCTTAGCCTGAGCTCTTTCAGGAATAATCTCTTCTTTTTTACAAAGTTGATTTAAAGCACATCTATTATCTATTTCGCCACTTAATTTTTGCTTACAAAGCGCCATAAAAGACGCAAAATTATTTTCTACTCCTCTAATTTTATTTGCTTGCTCAATTACTCCTTTAAATAATTTAGCCACTTCTAAAAAAGGAGATTTAGGTTTTTTATCAATAGAATCAATAATTAGCTCTTTCAAAGCAACAATCCCCTTTCGTTTCCTTGCATTTATTGCAACAACAGGAATTCCTAATTCTCTTGAAAGTAAATTAACATCTACAACAATTCCTTTTTTAGTAGCAATATCAACCATATTTAAGGCCAAAACAACCTCCATATTCAAGTCAATAATTTGAGTAAGCAGAAATATTGAACGCCTTAAATTAGTTGCATCAGCTATGACGACTGTTACATCTGGATAATCTTCATTATCATTATTACAGAGTGTTTGTTGCGCAACTTGTTCATCCATTGACTTTGGAAATAAAGAATATGTTCCAGGTAAATCAATAATTTCTGCAAGAACTTTTTCTGATAGAATTGCCTTTCCAGTTTTCTTTTCTACAGTAATTCCTGGATAATTTCCAACTTTTTGTTTTAATCCTGTAAGTGCATTAAAGAGAGTAGTTTTTCCTGAATTAGGATTTCCTGTAAGAGCAATTTTTAAAGTTTCACTACTCATTCTCTAATAATTTAACCACAATATTCATAGCATCTTCTTTTCTAATACTTAATACATATGACGAAATTAATATAGCTATTGGGCCTCCAAAAGGTGCTTTTCGGACAACTTCAAACTGCTCACCAGGAGTACATCCCATTTCTAACAATTTCTGTTCCAATAAATTATCTGAAATATCAAGCATTTCACCCTTTGCCCCTATGCTTAAATCCGCTAAAATTTTCATGGCGCGAATATAACTATTTAGAAGGATTCTAAACTAAATTACTTGAAATTAATTAGCGTTTGATGAAAAATTAGGACAAGTATTGCAACCATTTTTCTTTGTTGTTCCGCAAGAAGTAAGTAAAAACAAAGCAATAATAAATAAAAGATGATATTTTTGTATTCTCATAAGTATCGCAAATTTAAACAAATTACTTAATTACTGCTCAAATGTTAAAACTACTTGAACATCTAGGACAATACTTTATCATGATGAAGAAAGTGATGAGTAAACCTGAAAAATTTAAAGTTTTTTGGAAGCAATTATTGTTAGAAATTGAGAAAGCAGGGCTTAACTCAATAGGAATTGTACTTTTCATATCCTTTTTTGTGGGGGGGGTTGTGAGCATCCAAACTGCCATTAACATGAGTAATCCTTTACTCCCAAAATACTTAGTTGGATTAGCTAGCCGAGACTCATTAATTTTAGAATTTGCCCCAACTATGTTATCATTAATTCTGGCTGGAAAAGTAGGATCAAGCATTGCTTCTGAACTAGGAAGCATGAGGGTTAGTGAACAGATAGATGCCTTAGAAATAATGGGAGTAAACTCAGCTTCATTTTTAATCCTTCCAAAAATCATTGCAACAATTTTCTTTTTCCCCTTTTTAGTAATAATTAGCATGGGTATAGGTATGGTTGGTGCTTGGATTGGAGGGCTATCAGTAGACGTAACAACTGCAGATTTTCTATCAGGATTAAAATATGAGTTCAACCCTTTTTATGTGACCTATTCTCTAATAAAGACAGTAGTTTTTGCTTTTATCATAGCCTCAGTATCATCTTATTTTGGTTACTTTACAAAAGGAGGCTCAATTGCAGTTGGAAAATCCAGCACAAAAGCAGTAGTATCTAGTAGTATTCTAATTCTAGTTTTTAATTTCATCCTTACAAATCTTCTTTTAGCATGATAGAAATTAAAAATATAGAAAAACACTTTGGAGATAATCATGTTTTAAAAGACATTACACACAAGTTTGAACAAGGAAAAACAAATCTAATTATTGGAGAGAGTGGCTCAGGAAAAACTACTTTGCTGAAAATTTTAGTTGGGCTTTATAAAAATGACAATGGTTCAGTTTTTTTTGACGGAATAGATGTAAATAAAATGAAACGAAAAGAGGAGAAGGCTTTACACCAAGAAGTTGGAATGCTTTTTCAAGGAGGTGCGCTTTACGATTACATGACAGTTGAAGAAAACATTATGTTTCCACTCACAATGTTTACTGAAAAAACTGAAGAAGAAAAACTTGAAAGAGTAAATTTCTGTTTAAACAGAGTAAACCTTAAAGGGGAAAATGACTTAATGCCATCTGAACTGAGTGGTGGAATGAAAAAAAGAGTTGCCATTGCAAGGGCAATAGTTATGCAACCTAAATATCTTTTTTGTGATGAACCAAACTCTGGGCTAGATCCAAAAACTTCAATTTTAATTGATAACTTAATTCAAGAAATTACAAAAGAATACAATATTACAACTATTGTAAACACGCATGATATGAACTCAGTAATGGAAATTGGAGAGCATATTGCATACATCAATAAAGGAGAGATTTGGTGGACAGGAAGCAAAGAAGATTTGATTAAATCAGAAAATAAAGAGTTAAATGACTTTGTATTTGCATCAGAATTATTCAAAAGAATAAAGAATGTCTAATGAAAAATGTAAGAGCTAAAAAACATCTTGGTCAACATTTTTTAAATGATGAGCAAATTGCATTTGATATAACAGATTTATTATCAAATGGAGCGAAAAATGTGGTAGAAATTGGGCCAGGAATGGGTGTGCTAACTCAATACCTAGTAAAGAAAGATTGCAAAACAGAAGTAGTAGAAATTGACAGAGAAAGTGTGTTTTATCTAAGATTAAACTACCCAGACTTAGAAATTCATGAAGGTGATTTTCTACAGCTTGATCTAAAAGAACAATACCCGTACAGCTTTTCCTTAATTGGAAATTTTCCTTACAATATCTCCTCTCAAATATTATTTAAAGCATTTGAAAACAGAGATCAAATTCCTGAAGTTGTTGGGATGTTTCAAAAGGAAGTAGCAGAAAGAATTGCCTGTAAAAAAGGTAAAAAAAGAGGAATACTTTCCGTTTTTCTGCAAGCTTTTTATGATGTTGAGTATTGCTTTACAGTTGATGAACATGTATTCAACCCACCTCCAAAAGTAAAATCAGGAGTAATAAAATTAGTAAGAAATAGCAGGAAAGAACTGCCTGTTGACGAGAAAAAATTTAAAAGAGTAGTAAAAGCAGGATATAATCAAAGGAGGAAAACTTTGAAAAATGCAATGAAACCATTTGAGTTAATAAATGAAAATGAAATTGCAGATTTATTAGCTTTACGAGCTGAACAATTATCAGTTGATGATTTTATAAAACTCACAAATCATGTCAGATAAAATAGAAATAAATAGCGCATATATTGAGGAGCTAACATCACTAATTGAAGCACAAAACTCAAAAGAGTTAATTTCAAGAATAGTAGAATTACACATTGCTGATATTGCTGAAATTATTGAAGATTTATCATTAGAAAATGCAAAATACTTATTTGAACTTATCTCAGATGAGGAGAAATCAGCAGCAGTATTAGTTGAGCTAGAAGATGATACTAGAGAAGAACTACTAGAGGATTTATCTGCTAAAGAAATTGCAAAAGAAGTAATTGATAACCTAGAATCAGATGATGCAGCAGATCTAATTGGAGAGTTATCAGAAGATAAAAAAGAAGAAGTTTTATCTCATATTGAAGATGAGGAGCTTGCAAGCGATATTAGCGATTTATTAAATTATCCTGAAGATACTGCTGGTGGGTTAATGGCAAAAGAGCTGATAAAAGTAAACGAAAACTGGAATACAGTTCAATGCCTTAAAGAAATGCGAAAGCAAGCAGATGATGTAAAGAAAGTTTACACTATATATGTAGTAGATGATAATGACAAATTACTTGGACTTCTTTCATTAAGAAAACTTTTACTTACAGAAAGATCAACTTCAATAAAAGATATTATCACTACAGAAATTATATCTGTAAAAGCTATAACTGATGATGAAGATGTTGCAAATATAATGCAGAAATACGATTTAGTTGCACTCCCTGTAATTGATGAATTAGGAAGATTAATTGGAAGAATTACAGTTGATGATGTAATGGATGTTGCAAAAGAAGAAGCCGAGAAAGATTATCAAATGGCGTCTGGCATATCAGAAGATGTAGAAAGCAGTGATAGTGTATGGGAACTTACAAGAGCTCGATTACCTTGGTTACTTATCGGAATGATTGGCGGTTTATTAGGCGCAGAGGTTATTGGTATTTTTGATTTAAAAGAAAATCTTGAACTCGCATTTTTCATTCCCTTAATTGCTGCAATGGGAGGAAATGTTGGAGTGCAATCAGCAGCAATAGTTGTGCAAGGATTGGCAAATGACTCCCTTAAAATGGAAAATTTATTTCAGAAATTGATAAAAGAATTAGGTGTAGGATTATTGAATGGGTTTATTTGTTCAGTTATTATTTTAGGTGCAGCTTTTGGTTTAGGATACAGTATGGAACTCAGCCTTACAGTAAGTATTTCACTACTAGCAGTCATTGTTTTTGCTGCAGTATTTGGGACATTTATTCCTTTAACATTAGAAAAATACAAGATTGATCCGGCATTAGCGACCGGTCCTTTTATCACTACAGTAAATGATGTACTTGGTTTGTTTATTTATTTCTGGATTGGACAAGCTATTCTCGGGCAAGCCATACTATAAAATGAAAATCCTTTTTATAGATACCATACATCCTCTTTTAAAAGGTGAATTAGAAAAAATAAACTACAATTGCGATACAGCTTATAAAAAAAGTAAATCAGAAATTGAAGAAATTATCAGCAATTATGAGGGAATAATTATCAGAAGTAGATTTAAAATTGATAAGCAATTTATTGACAAAGCAACTCACTTAAAATTTATAGCACGAGCAGGAAGTGGACTGGAAAACATAAACACAGAATACGCACAAAGTAAAAATATAAAATGCTACAATGCTGCTGAAGGGAATAGACAAGCAGTTGCTGAACATGCACTTGGAATGCTCCTTTCTTTATTTAATAACCTTAATAAATCTGACCAAGAAGTGAGAAATGGAATTTGGGCAAGAGAAGCAAATAGAGGTGTAGAACTTTCAGGGAAGACTATAGGAATTATTGGTTTTGGGAATAACGGATCAGCTTTTGCAGAAGCATTAAAAGGGTTTGATGTGACTATATTAGCTTATGATAAATACCTAAATAATTACACCCACCAAAGTAGTATGGAAAACATCTTTAAAAAGGCAGATATTGTAAGTCTACATATTCCATTAACTGAAGAAACTACTTGTTTGGCAGATGATGATTTTATAAATAGTTTTGAAAAGGATTTCTACCTGATAAATACTGCAAGAGGGAAATGCGTTAACACTATTAGCTTAGTAAAAGGGCTTAATAATGGAAAAATTAAGGGTGCTTGCCTTGATGTATTAGAATACGAAAAAACATCTTTTGAGAACTTGAGCAAAGACGGACTTACAACTGAAATGCAACACTTAATTGAAAGTGAAAAAACGATCCTCTCCCCTCATATTGCAGGCTGGACATACGAAAGTAACATTAAAATTGCTAAAATTTTGTTAGGGAAAATTACTTCTTCTCTTCAATAAGAGTTGCTATCTCCTCTCCCATTTTTTGCATACTAACAGCTGCATCATTTAATGAGTTAATAGCTGATTCCTTTACAGAATTAAAAGTGTCTCCAATAGAAGAAAACAATTCTTGATAATAGGAAATTCCTTCATTCATATTTGAAGTAAACCCATTCAAATATCTTCCTGATTTTCTTTCCCAATCTTCTTTGTGCTCTTCTATCTTTTCAGATAAGTATTTTAAATACATACCTAATTCATTTACAAACATATGAGGCCTGTCAGTACGAACAATACCCTCATCACCATTATAGATGTGATGTGACATATCTTTTAGAGAAAGCTGCTGATTAAAATAAGCCATATTAGGACCAGGGCAAATTGAAACCCCTTTGCTTTCACGCGTCTCTATCCCATAGTTAATAACTGCTGTAGCTGCCAATCCCATACACAAACAGGTTTTGTCGGTAATTTGATCAGAAATTCCTTTCTCTTCAATTTTATTTTTTTGAAATAAACGAGAAGCGGTGCAAACTCCTTGCGTGCCATACTCATCACTCAATGCCAAGAATTTTCTAGGACAAGGACTCCCTGGTTTTCCCTCTTCAATTTTTTGAAATTTTTCTACATCTTTTGATGAATTTCTCAAGTTATTAAACGGAACTCCTAAAGGAGAGACATTACTTAAATACAAATCTTTTTCCTTTGCTTCTTGTAATTGTTTCATTGTCACTTTATCAACAGTAGTTGCTTCAGGAACTAATAAAAATGGCGTCCCCCAACCTACAGTATCTAATTTGTAATGGTCAATTAAAAAATCATGTTCCTCAGCAGTTGCAACTCCACCTTGTGCTGTAATAGTAACAGCCAAAGTATCATTCGGCACTACTTTTCCATTAGCCTCTAATGCTGGTTTGCAAATTGCATAAAGTTCATCAACTAATTCTTGTCTTCTATCTCTGAATTCTGCTAATATTGGCCCCATTAAATAACCATCAGTTGCAAAGGCATGACCTCCACAATTCAATCCTGATTCAATACGATATTCTGAAATCCAAAGTCCTTTTTTAGCTAAAAATTTACCTTGAATAATTGCTGATCGATAATCAGAAACTTTTAAAATTATCTTCTTTTTAATATATCCGTTTGCATCAGGGAAAAAATCATCAAAATGAGCAATATACCCATACAGTCTTGGATTCATTCCTGCAGAGAAAATTACAGAAGAAGCTAAATCAGAATTAGCATATCCTCTTAATCCTGCATGAGCGTCATTATACTCTGAAGGTAACTCCTCTTTTTTAAAATAATTCTTCTTATCAACTTTAGTCATGATGTTTACATCAATGCTTCCCATTGACAAATTATCCTTTAACCAAACTGATAAGTCCTCAAAACTAAATGAATTTTCAATTAAATTATTGAATTCTCGCTTAACATCACTACTGTCAGGCAACATTGCAAAATACTTCTTTACCTCTTCAAATTTATCTTTAGTAGAAGTAGTAAATTCATTAAATTTATCAGAAACAATTTTATTTACCACATCCAAATAAGCAGTAATTCTATCAGCTCTATAATCAACTGTATTATTCTTAATTTCATCATAATAAATATCATTCAAATCAGAATAATATTTTCTTAATCGCTCCAACAAAACATCATCAGCCAATGCAATTGCAGTATTGATACCATAATGCGCTACTTTTAATGGAGAATCTGCCGTAAAAGCTGTTCCCATTACAGGAATATGAAAAGTATGTTGTGAAGTCATATTATCAATAAAAGTTGGCTGCAAAGATACGGATTAAAAGGACATGATTTACTTAGCTACTATTTGCAAAGTATTTCTAGATTTTTGTTCTAAAATCACATCTTTATTCTTAACAAGACTCTGTACTGACTCACTTGTATAGTGCCTGATAGTGTAAAGCCTTAAACTATCATTAAAAAATACCTCAAAATCATTTTTTAAATCCTCCAAAAGTCTTGGAACTTTATGAGCATCATTATCAACACAAATAGAAAATGAAACAGCTGAGTTTTGCATCATATTTACTCTAACACTATGTTTTGATAAAAGCGAAAATATCTTACTCATATGTGTTTCCACAATAAAAGACAATGAAGTATCAGAAATTGAAATCAGAATTTGATTCTCCTTAACAATATATGATGGTATTTTAGGGCTTGTTGCAATGCCTTCTGAAATTTTAGAACCACTTTCTCTTGACCTAACAAATGACTTAATATACAAAGGAATACCCTTCTGCTTTAAAGGCTGTATTGTTTTGGGATGTATCACTTTTGCACCAAAATAAGCCAACTCAATTGCTTCATCAAACGAGATTTTATCTAATAAAGTAGCGTCACTATAATATTTAGGATCGGCATTCATCATTCCAGGTACATCTTTCCAAATCACAACCTCATCAGCATTTAAAGCAAAAGCCAAAATAGCTGCTGAAAAATCACTCCCCTCTCTACCTAAAGTTGAGGTAAAGTTTTCAGAAGTACAACCAATAAAACCTTGAGTAACTGAATGTTTTTCTTTAATTTGATTATTGACAAAAGAAACAGTAGTTTTCCAATCTACTTTTGCATTTCTGTAAGCATTATCAGTTCTAATTAAATCACGAGCATCAAGCCATTTATTAGCAAAACCAATTTGATGCAAATAAGCACTCATAATTTTAGTTGAAAGAAACTCCCCAATAGAAACTATTTGATCGTAATCATAGGCATATTCTTGATTTGGATCATCTTCCAAAATCCATTCAATCTCAACAAAAAGATTATTTACCTCATCATAAATAGCATGTTTCTCATCAAAAAGTTGTGATAAAATATTGTCATGAAAATCTTTAACATCTTGCAATTTCTCAATTGAATCATTAGATTTTGTAACATAGGACTCCACTACTTTTTCAAGCATATTAGTAACTTTTCCCATTGCCGAAAAAACTACTACTAATTTTTCTGCATCATATGAAAGAAGAATCTCTCCAAGATTCTTAATGCTTTCTACATCTTTAATTGATGCCCCACCAAATTTAAATACTTTGTACATTACAGGATTAAAAATCAGCTACAAAGTAAAGATTATTTTCTCATCAAATCCTTTAAATTTTTAGATATTTGCAATCAAATAACACTCAAAATGAAGATTGCATTTTTAACATCTGGAGGAATTGCTCCTTGCTTATCAGCATCAATTGGCCGATTAACTGAAAATTACTTACGAGACTACCCTGATTCAGAAATTATTGGATACTTAAATGGATACAAAGGCTTGTTATTAGGCAACTCTATCAATTTTCCAAAGTCACTTTTAGGGAATGCTGATAAGTTTTACCAATTTGGAGGGTCTCCAATAGGAAATAGCCGAGTAAAACTAACTAATATTGAGGATTGCATCAAAAAATCATATATGAAAGAAGGTGAAAATCCACTTGAAGTAGCAGCCAATCAATTAGTAAAAGATGGGATAACAATACTACATACAATTGGTGGAGATGACACAAACACAACAGCAGCAGATTTATCAAACTACCTAAAAGAAAATAGTTACAATTTAACTGTAGTTGGTTTGCCAAAAACTGTGGATAATGATGTATTCCCAATCGCACAAACTTTAGGTGCTTGGACGGCAGCAGAACAAGGAGCAATATTTTTTGAAAATGTAGCAAATGAAAATACAACTTCTGATAGGCAGCTTATAATACATGAAGTAATGGGCAGACATTGTGGTTGGCTAACTGCAGCTACTGCATTAGCATACCGCAACAGATTAGATAACATCAATTTTATGCCTGAAGTGGGGGTTAGCAAAGAGAAGTGGGAGGTGCACTCGGTATTATTACCTGAAGAAGAAATTAACTTTGAGAAAGAATGCGAACGCCTTAATAAAGTAATGGATAAATATGATTGTGTAAATGTATTTTTAAGTGAAGGTGCTGGAATGGATGTAATTATTACAGAAACTGAAAAAAGTGGAGAAACCGTTTTACGTGATGCCTTTGGACATGTTAGACTTGACGAACTAAACCCAGGACAATGGTTTGCGAAACAATTAGGAAAACGATTAAACGCTAACAAAGTACTCGTTCAAAAAAGTGGTTATTTTGGAAGATCATCAAAAGCAAATAAAGCTGATTTGGATTTAATATTTGAAGTAGCTGATCATGCGGTAGAATCAGCAGTTGCAGGAATAAGTGGAGTTGCAGGATGGGATGAAGAGAACAATAATAAACTTACATGCATTGACTTTAACAGAATCAAAGGAGGAAAAGCATTTGATGTAAATCAAGATTGGTACAAGAAAATGATGAATGAAATCAAGGCAATATAATTGGGAGCACAAGCACCATTACTTACTTATTTTGGAACTCCAAAACAGACTGATTCCTTAAAATCAGCTGTTGAAATTGACAACATAAAAATTCAACTTAAAGGTTTAATTGGTTCCTCATTTGCAACAACAGCGAGTGCAGTTGTAAGAGAAAGCAACAAACCTCATCTTTTTATTTTTAGAGATAAGGAAGAAGCATCCTACTTTGTAAATGACATAGAAAACCTACTCAATAATGAAGTTTTCTTTTTTCCAGCATCATACAGAAGGGCTTACCAATTAGAAGAAACTGATAATGCCAACATCCTTTTAAGAGCAGAAGTCCTTAACAAACTTAACAATAAAAGAAATCCCATAATTGTAACTTATTCTGAAGCATTATCAGAAAAAGTAGTAAGCAGAAAAGAGCTTAAAAAACACACCATTACCCTTAAAAAAGGAGAGGATATTGCTATTGAAGATTTGGAAGAAATACTTCAAGACTTACATTTTGAAGCAGTTGATTTTGTGATTGAAGTAGGGCAATACTCTATAAGAGGAGGAATACTTGATGTTTACTCTTATTCAGATGAATACCCTTTTCGTTTGGAGTTCTTTGATACTGAAATTGAGAGCATCAGAACTTTTGATGTAAACACTCAGCTATCTCTACACTCTGAAGATAAAATAACAATTATCCCAAATACTGAAGCTAAAAAAAGTACAAATACACAAGTAAGTTTTTTAGAATATCTTCCTAGCAATTCTATAATATGGACTAAAGACATCAAATACTCTAAAGGAATACTAACTGATTATTTTGCACGAGCTGAAGAAGAATATCAAAAGATAAAAGAGAGTGCAATACAGCACTTATACCCAAAATATTTATTTACAAATGGAGTGGATTTTTCAGAAGAACTGAAAAACTACTGCATAATTGAAAATGCAAACAACACTTATTTTGATAGCGATAAAACCATAGTAGTAAACACTACTTCATTAACCAAAATTAACAAGCAGTTTGATTTACTAAAAGAGGATCTATTAAAGAATAAAGAACAAGGATTAGAAAATATTATTCTGTGCTCATCAGATGAGCAGGAAGAAAGATTTAATGCCATATTTAAACACTCAGAGGAAGAACTGAATTACAAATGCATCCTATTTTCATTGCATGAAGGATTTATTGACTTTACCAATAAACAAGCAATATATACCGATCATCAGATTTTTGACAGGCATCATAAATTTAAATCAAAAACTAAATTTACTGATAAGCAAGCCATAACAATAAAGCAACTTACACAGCTAGAACTTGGTGATTTTGTAACTCATATTGATCATGGTATCGGAAAATTTGAAGGCCTCCACAAAATTGAAAATAATGGGAAGTATCAGGAGGTAATAAAGCTGACTTATAAAGCTGGAGACATACTTTACATCAGCATACATTCACTTCATAAAATCGCTAAATTTTCAGGAAAGGAAGGAGGTGTTCCTAAAATCAATCAGTTAGGCTCACCAGTTTGGAAAAAAACAAAAGCAAAAACAAAAGTAAGAGTAAAACAAATTGCATTTAACCTCATTAACTTATACTCAAAAAGGAAACTGCAAAAAGGATTTGCATACGCACCAGATACTTATTTGCAACATGAGCTGGAAGCTTCATTTATGTATGAAGACACCCCTGACCAAAGCAAAGCAACCATTGCTATAAAAGATGATATGGAAAAGGAAATGCCAATGGACAGATTAGTATGTGGAGATGTAGGATTTGGTAAAACTGAAATTGCAATAAGAGCAGCATTTAAAGCGGTAGCGGACAGCAAACAAGTTGCAGTTTTAGTCCCTACAACTATCTTAGCGCTACAACATTACAAAACATTTAAAAAGAGATTTAAACACTTACCTTGCACGGTTGATTACATCAACAGATTTAAAACACCTAAGGAGCAAAGAGAAACACTCGAAAAAGTAGCGAGAGGAGAAATTGATATCCTTATAGGAACACACAGGATAGTAGGGAAAGATGTGAAATTTTTTGATTTAGGACTAATGATAATTGATGAAGAGCAAAAATTTGGAGTAAATATAAAAGATAAACTCAAGCTATTCAAAGAAAATATTGACACCCTAACCTTAAGTGCAACTCCTATCCCAAGAACATTACAATTTTCATTACTAGGCGCAAGGGATTTATCACTCATCAATACTCCACCTCCTAACCGACAGTCGGTAGAAACTAATATTATTGGCTTTAATCAGGAAATAATTCGTGATGCCATAAGTTATGAAATGGCCCGAAACGGACAAATATTTTTTGTACACAATCGTATAGAAAACATAAAGGAAGTAGCTGGCTTATTACAAAGGCTATGCCCTGATGCAAAAATAAGAACTGGACACGGACAAATGGAAGGTAAGCAATTGGAAGAGCTTATGATTGATTTTATGGAAGGTGATTTTGATGTATTGGTTTCCACCACAATTATTGAAAATGGAGTAGATGTGCCAAATGCCAACACCATTATTATTAACAATGCACAGAATTTCGGACTAAGTGATTTGCACCAAATGAGAGGAAGAGTTGGGCGTTCCAATAAAAAAGCATTTTGTTATTTAATTAGTCCTCCACTCCATACAGTTTCAGAAGAAAGCAGGAAAAGACTTACTGCCTTAGAACAATTCTCAACCTTAGGAAGTGGCTTTAAAATTGCCATGCGTGATTTGGACATAAGAGGAGCAGGAGATTTATTAGGAGCCGACCAAAGCGGATTCATTAATGAGATTGGTTTTGAAACCTATCAAAAGATATTGAATGAGGCTATTGAAGAACTAAAACAAGAAAAATTCCAAGATTTATTTGAGGAAGAAACAGAACGATTTTATGTAAAAGATTGTGCTTTGGATACTGACCTAGAAATATTGATTCCTGACACTTATGTAAGTAACATTAGTGAACGCTTGAACCTTTACAAGGAACTAAATAATTTTACAAAGGAAGAAGAAATCACTGCTTTTATTGAGAGGTTAAGTGATAGATTTGGTAAAACTCCAAAAGCAATTTATTATGTTTGTGATGCCCTCCGATTAAGATGGTTGGCCAAAGAAATTGGCTTTGAGCGTATCATACTTAAAGATGAAAGAATGCGTGCTTATTTCCCTTCAAAAGCAGATTCTCCATACTATAATTCTAATGCATTTAAAAAAGCTTTGGATTATTTAAAACACCATTTTGACAGCTGTGAAATGACAGAAAACAAAGGAAAACTTTCTATGAGAATAAAAAATATTTCTGATGTAAAAGGAGCCTTAAAGGTATGTAAGGAGATAGTAGCTTAAAAGATAGAATCAACCCTTAATCAACAATTAATTCAACTTATCAACAATTTATTTTTTTGATGTGATACACAGCATAAATCCCCTAGGATTTGAGTAAAATTGCAGTAGTATTAAGAAACTAGAATGTCAGATAAGAGAACCATTAAAAACGCACTAATTTCCGTATTCCATAAGGACGGATTAACACTTATAGTAAAAAAACTAACAGAACTAGGAGTAAATATCTACTCAACTGGAGGTACGCAAAGCTTTATTGAAGAGCAAGGAATTGCTGTAAATCGTGTAGAAGACCTAACAAGTTATCCATCCATTCTGGGAGGAAGAGTAAAAACTTTACACCCAAATGTGTTTGGTGGAATTTTATCAAGAAGAGAATTAGCGAGCGATAAACAGCAATTAGAGCAATACAACATTCCTGAGCTTGACTTAGTAATTGTTGACCTCTACCCTTTTGAAAAAACTGTTGATTCAGGTGCTGCTGAACAAGATATTATTGAAAAAATTGATATTGGTGGAATTTCATTAATACGGGCTGCTGCAAAAAACTTTAAAGATGTACTTATTGTTTCAGAAATGGAGCAATATACTGAGGCTTTAGAAATACTAAACAACAGTGGTGCTAGCACAACAATGGCTGAAAGAAAGAAATTTGCAGCTACTGCCTTTAATGTTACTTCACATTATGACACTGCAATATTCAACTATTTTAATACTGATTATTCAACTGCACTAAAACAAAGTATTAGAGAAAGTAAAGCTTTAAGATATGGGGAAAACCCACATCAAACAGGAACTTTCTATGGTGATTTAGATGAAATGTTTACTAAACTAAACGGAAAAGAACTCTCGTACAACAACCTTTTAGATGTTGATGCTGCAGTAAACTTAATTTCAGAGTTTGATGAAACAACATTTATCGTTTTAAAACATAACAATGCTTGCGGACTAGCAAGTAGAGAAAATTTAGTTGATGCTTGGAATGATGCCTTAGCTGGAGATCCTACTTCTGCTTTTGGAGGTGTGCTTATCACTAACAAAGAAGTGGATTTAGCAACTGCTACTGAAATTGACAAACTATTCTATGAAGTATTAATCGCACCTTCATTTGCAACTGATGCCTTAGAATTATTGAAAGGGAAAAAGAACAGAGTCCTTTTACAACAAAACGAGATAAAGATGCCAAAAGCACAAATAAGAACTGTGCTAAATGGAATGTTGCACCAAGATAAAGACCTTAAAACTGATGTAATTTCTGACATGAAAATTGCAACTAAAGTTGCACCTACTGATACTCAATTAACTGATTTAGTATTTGCATCAAAAATATGCAAACACACTAAATCAAATACAATTGTATTTGCAAAAGGAAAGCAATTATTCGCAAGTGGAGTTGGGCAGACATCAAGAGTAGACGCACTAAAACAAGCAGTTGATAAAGCCAAAAACTTTGGATTTAATTTGAATGGCGCTGTAATGGCATCAGATGCATTTTTCCCTTTCCCTGACTGTGTGGAGCTGGCAGATAATGCAGGAATAAAAGCAGTAATACAACCAGGAGGATCAATAAAAGATCAGTTATCAATTGATTATTGTGACGCTAACAATATGGCAATGGTACTAACAGGGACAAGACATTTTAAACATTAAAAAATAAAGAATATGGGATGGTTTGATTTTATGCAAGAAGCAATTGCTATTGATTTAGGAACGGCAAACACACTAATTATTCATAACGGCAAAGTTGTTGTAGATGAACCGTCAATTGTTGCTAAGAATATTAGGACAGGCGAGATAGTTGCTATAGGTAAAAGAGCTCAACAAATGCACGGAAAAACGCATAAAGAAATAGAAACTTTGCGCCCACTAAAAGATGGAGTAATTGCTGATTTCCAATCTTCTGAACAGATGATAAGAGGGTTTATTGATATGATTCAAAAGAAAAGATCACTCTTTTCTCCTGCTTTAAAAATGGTAATTTGTATTCCCTCAGGAGTAACTGAAGTGGAGAAAAGAGCCGTAATTGATTCAGCAGAACATGCCGGGGCAAAGGATGTGTGGCTGATACATGAGCCTATGGCAGCCGCTATCGGAATTGGAATTGATGTATTGGAGCCAAAAGGCAATATGGTAATTGATATAGGTGGTGGAACTACCGAAATTGCAGTCATATCATTAGGAGGTATTGTTTGTGACAAATCAATAAGAGTTGCTGGAGATGAATTTACTGATAACATTAAAACCTATATGAAAACTAGACATAATATTGCAGTTGGTGATATTATGGCTGAGCAAATTAAAATACATGTAGGTTCCGCATTAACCGAATTAGAAGAACCACCTGCTAACTACCCTGTACATGGTAGAGATTTAATGAGTGGAATCCCTAAAGAAGTAATTGTAACTTACAAGGAAATTGCAGGAGCCCTTAACAATTCAATTGAACAAATTGAAGAGGCTGTAATGAGTGCACTATTCAATACTCCTCCCGCATTATCAGCCGATATTTACAATGAAGGATTGTATTTAACTGGAGGTGGTGCAATGTTAAGAGGACTTGATAAAAGAATTTCAAAGAAAACAAAATTACCTGTGTATTTACCGGAAGATCCTTTAAGAGCAGTAGCTAGAGGAACTGGAATTGCTCTTAAAAATACCGATAATTATTCTTTCCTAATTCAATAGCCGATAAGAGCAAATGCATAACCTTATACGGTTTATCAAACTCAATCAATTTCTATTATTATTTATTTTAATAGAAGGGTTTTCAATTACCTTGCTTTTACAAAACAATAGTTTTCAAGCGGCTAAAACTGTTGAATTCAGCACTCAATATACAAGTGCTTTCTACAATTCATCATCAAGTTTTTCTGACTATTTAGAACTTAAAGAGATTAATGATTATCTTATTACTGAAAATGCAAAGTTGCATTCTATTACAAATAACATTGAATATTTTACTGATTCTTTATTAATTCAAAATAAAAACTACAATTATATTCCAACAAAAGTGATAAACAATTCAGTAAATAAAAGGAATAATTTTATCACCCTAAATAAAGGAAGTAAAAGTGGAATAAAAAATGGGATGGGAGTTATTACAAATGAGGGTGTAATTGGTGTAGTGCATTCTGTAAGTAAAAATTATTCCTTAGTACTTTCTCTTTTGCATAAAAAAGCTGCAACAGGAATTTTTCTTAAAAAGAATATGCATACAGGAATACTAAAATGGCAAGGTTTTGATTACAGAACTGCAGTAATAAATGATTTACCAGTTCATATTCCATTAAACAAAGGGGATACAATTATTACAAATAGCTACAGCAATATTTATCCTGAAGGAGTAAATATTGGTACAATAGCTAATTTCAAAAAGAATTCAGATGATGGCTTTTACACCATAAATATTAGCCTTTTTGAAGATTTTAACAACCTCAAATATGTGTATGTTGTTAATTCTACACAATCAGAAGAACAGCTTAAACTTGAACAATTAATGAAACATGAATAAGCACTATATAAAATATCTTAGCTTACTGCCTTTATTTGTTTTATTACAAGTATTAGTATTGAATGAAGTTTTATTTTTCAGTTATCTCAACCCTTATTTATATTTGGCTTTAATACTTAGTTTACCTCTAAAAATACCAAAGTGGTTTTTACTGGTATATGCTTTTTTCTTAGGTTTTTTTATTGATTTATTTTCAGGAAGTTTAGGGTTTCATTCTACTGCAACTGTTCTTTTAGCTTTTGTAAAACCTGCAATTTCCAGAATAAGTATTCCTCATAATATCCTTGGGGATTATGACAAAATATCTATGCCTAAAATTGGAAGTAAATCATTTATCACTTACGCTTTTCTCCTTATTATAATACATAATACAGTATTATTTTCTTTAGAACATTTAAGTTTTAGCTTCTCCATATTTGCAAAAATTGTTTCAAGTAGCATCCTTACACTTGTTCTTATTTTAATAATGGAATTGTTTCAGAATAAAAAGAAATGAGAAAGCATAAAGGTAGGCATAAAGTAGTTGTAGGAATTATTATGCTGATTGCTTTTATCTTTTTATCCAAACTTTTTTACATTCAAGTCATTAATGAAAATTACACATTCTCAGCTAATAATAATGTTTTGCGGTATGATGTTCAAAATGCTGTAAGAGGGCTTATTTATGATAGAGACAGTGTTTTAATTGTAGCAAATGTACCTGCTTATGATTTAATGATTGTACCAAAAGATCTTGATGACAGAACTATTGATACTTTAAAATTCTGTGCTTTGGTTGGTATCACTAAAGAAGATTTTTTAGAAAAATACAAAAAAGCTGCTGATTACTCCAAATACAAAGAAAGTGTTTTTATCAAACATATTAATAAAGAAAACTCAAGCACACTTGGGGAGAGCCTTTATGAATTTCATGGGTTTTACTTAAGAAAACTGACTATGCGTGAGTATCCCACCAACTCAGCTACACACCTGGTAGGATACCTAGGAGAGGTAAATAGAACTAAAGCTAAAACCAATCCTTTTTACACCAAAGGTGATTTGAATGGAGTAAGTGGAATTGAAGCAGCTTATGAAGAGGAATTGAGAGGAGAGAAAGGAATGGCAATAAAGTTAGTGGATGTTCATAATAGAGATCAAGGTAAATTTCAGGATGGGAAGTTTGATACACTACCAATTGCAGGAAACTCACTAAAATCAACTATTGATATTGAACTGCAAAAATATGGAGAGAAGCTCATGCAAAATAAAATTGGCGCAATAGTTGCAATTGAACCGTCAACTGGTGAGATTTTATCTTTAATATCAGCTCCTACTTATAACCCTAATTTACTTATTGGAAGGAAAAGATCAGAGAACTACAAGGTTCTATCAGAAGATGAAAATAAACCTCTTTTTAATCGAGCATTACAAGGAACTTACCCTCCAGGCTCAACTTTTAAATTAATTAATGGGTTAATTGCTTTGCAAGAAAAGGGAATTACTATTAACACTAATTTCAATTGCGCAGGAGATATGGGTTATACTTTTGGAATAAAGGGAAGGTTTGTAGGTTGTCATCCTCATACCACACCCTTAAGTTTAAAAAAGGGGATTGAGATATCTTGTAATGCTTATTTCTGTGGAGCTTATGATAAATATTTTAGTAAATTTAATTCTACTGTTGAGGCTTATGACAATTGGCACTCCCATGTTTCTAGTTTCGGAATTGGGAATTATATGAATAATGACTTTATTTCTGGGTCGCCTGGAAAGTTGCCAAAATCATCCTATTTTAAAAAACTTTATAGAGGAAGTTGGAATGCAAATACTGTTATCTCAATGGCAATTGGGCAAGGGGAATTACTACTTACACCAATACAAATGGCAAACATGACGGCTATTATCGCTAATAGAGGATTTTACTATACACCTCACATTATAAAAGAAATATCTGGACAAGAAAATATTGACACTAACTTTACAAAAAAGAAATATTGCACCATAGAAGCAAAATATTTTGAACCAATAATTGATGGGATGCTAAAAGTTACAACGGGGGAAGATGGTACGGCTCAAAATAGTCAAATTGCAAACCTTGACATATGTGGGAAAACAGGAACAGCTGAAAATCCACATGGAGAAGATCATTCAATTTTTATTGCTTTTGCTCCAAAAGATAACCCAAAGATAGCTATTTCAGTTTATGTTGAAAATGGAGGCTGGGGTTCTACTTGGGCAGCTCCAATCGCATCATTGATGATTGATAAATATATCAATAAGAATATTTCAAACAGCCATCAAGAGAAGTTTATACTAGACGGAAATCTAATTGCGGAAGATTAAATGAGAAGCGCAAAAAATATATTTGACAATATTGATAATGTAAGCATCTTACTTTATGGAATCCTAGTGTTTCTTGGTATTGTTAATATTTACGCTTCACAATATAATGCTGATACTTCATTTGCTTTTGACCTTTCAAGTAGGTACGGAAAACAAATTCTATTTGCTGGAGTTGCCGCATTCATTGCTTTTTTAATAGTTATAATTGATTGGAAATTTTTCTACTCTCTAACTTATTTGCTTTATGCAGTTGTAATCCTACTACTGATAGGGGTGCTTTTTCGGGGCGCAATGACAGGTGGGGCAACATCTTGGTTTGAATTAGGGCCTTTTAAATTTCAACCTTCTGAATTTGCAAAATTTGCCACAGCATTAGCTGTAGCAAAGTATTACAATAACATTCATAGCAAGTACATTTCCTTGCAGGATAAATTGAAAACTTATGGAATAATTTTACTTCCATTTTTACTGATTATATTACAAAATGATTTAGGAACTGCATTAGTTTATGCTTCTTTTGTATTAGTATTATACAGAGAAGGATTGTCAGGAAACATACTTATATTTGGATTAATTGTTGGTGTTTTATTTGTTCTTTCTTTACTATTAGATCAAATTTTACTCGTGAGTATTTTAAGCGGAATTGCTTTTATTATTTTCCTAATTTCAAGAAAAAGAAAGAAAGAAATAATTGCACTTGGTGGAATTCTAATAGCTTCAATGGCATTTGTTTTAAGTGTGAATTATATGTTTGATAACTTCCTGGCTCCTCATCACAAGGTGAGAATTGAGATATTGTTAGGGAAGAAAATTGATGCTCATGGTGCTGGTTACAACTTAATACAATCCAAAATTGCTATTGGAAGTGGAGGATTGTCTGGTAAAGGATTTTTAAACGGAACTCAAACTCGATTTGATTTTGTACCTGAACAAAGTACTGACTTTATCTTTTGTACAATAGGTGAAGAATGGGGTTTTATTGGGAGTCTGTTTTTTGTATCGGTATTTATAGGACTTTTATTACGAATACTTTTTTTAGCTGAAAGGCAAAGATCAAACTTTAGCAGAATCTATGGATATAGTGTTGCTACTATCCTATTTATGCACTTTTTAATAAACATAGGAATGACAATTGGTTTAGTACCAGTAATTGGGATTCCTCTTCCCTTTATTAGTTATGGGGGGTCTTCAATTGTAGGTTTTACTATCTTACTTTTCATTTTCTTAAATCTTGATTCCTACCGCTTACAGATTTTAAGATAAAAAAAATGCCCATCATTTCTGATAGGCACTCTTAACATTTCGTTTAAATTTTAGTAGAAGTCTGATCTGTTATCTTGAACATTAGCTGTTTCCTTTAATGCATTATAAGATTGTCCATTAGCAGCAGAACTTGCTTGATTTACAATATTAGTTTTTTGTTGAGAGAAATTACCTTCTAATTTCTCATCATCAATAGCAATTACTTCAACAACATATACTGCATTATTACCAGTAATTGGAGCTGAAATTGAATTCACATCAGTTCCAAAAATACTACCAACTAACTCTGGCTCATACCCAATTCCTTGTACACTCAAATTAGCCATAGTAGCTTTTTGAGCACTAACTACAGTAGTTGAATTACTAGATGCAATTGATGCTAAATCATTAGTTACAGTAATACTTTCAGCAATTTTATTAGCTTTCTTTTCTTTTATAACTAAAGCAGAAATCTGCTCTTTAATATCTTCTAATTCTGTAGTTCCTTCTTCATATTCTTTAGTTAAATAAGCTACTACATAAGAGTTTTCAAATTGAAATACTTCAGAAACACTTCCAGCCTCATTAGTATTCATCCATCTTACCATTTCTCTTGAATTTGGCAAACCAACAATTGCTTGTTTATCAGAAGTTACTTTACTATCGCTTCTTTTAACTAAATTATTTTCAGCGATTAAGGAGTCAAAAGCAATACCTTCATTTAAAATTTTACCAGCAAATTGAGCTGCTTGAGAATAGTAAGTGTTAAAAGTTTCTGTACTTGGCTCAACTACTCTATCAATATAAGCAATTTTAACTTTCTTTACTTCTCTACTTGTTTTTGTTACTTCAATTAAATGCACACCAAATTGAGAAGTTACTACAGATAGATCACCTCTATTAGATGTAAAACATGCTTCATTAAATTCATCTACCATTGCTCCTTCTGAAAACCAACCTAAATCACCACCTTTAATAGCTGAACCTTTATCTTCTGAATTCTTTTGAGCTAAATCAGCAAAATCTGCTCCCCCTTCAATAGCTAATTTTAAAGCATCTATCTTTTTATTTACTGAATCCATACTCATAGTTTGAGTTGGCTTAATTAAGATATGTCTTGCTTCAACAGAATCTGCTCTGTTTTGAACAGCAGCTAATTTTGCAATTCTGTAAACACCTTGGCTAGCTTGATAAGGACCGTAAACAGTACCTTCCTTTGCATTAAAAATTTCTTTCCAATTTTGATCTTGTAATCCATCTTCAGTAGTAAAAATGAATCTTGAATTTGTATTGTCAGAATTTCTTCTTGCCATCAATTCATAATCTTCAAAAATTTCAAAATCAGCAACTAAATCAGTAATTTCAGCTTTAGTAGTCGCATCATCTTCTACTGATGGAACAACTGAATACACTACAAAATCAACATCTTTTGATGCATCTTGAGTGTAATCATCTTTATGGTTATTATAATAAGTATTAAGCTCACTTTCTGTTGGCTCAACATCTGCATCATCAATTGAAGTAAATGGAATTGCAACATAATTGAAAGTTACATTTTGGCTATTCGAGTTGAAATCAATTCTTGCTTCTTCATCAGTAACATACATAGCTTTATTTACCAATGCATTGTACTTTGAAGTTTTTATCAAACCAATAAGATATTTTTGGAATCCA
The DNA here is from genome assembly GCA_905478185.1 of uncultured Flavobacteriales bacterium. Classification (GTDB taxonomy): domain Bacteria; phylum Bacteroidota; class Bacteroidia; order Flavobacteriales; family BACL11; genus UWMA-0277. Next base: position 50,585 of record CAJQHO010000001.1, read on the forward strand.
ATCCATCTTGTACGAGCATCACCCGTTTGATCTTGATCAATTTGCTTTAAATACCCAAGAACTTTAGTTCTATCAAACTGTCCTGTTGCAGGATCCTGAAAAGCAGGAACCTTTGCAATTTCAGTATGCACATTTGCACCTTGTAAAAGCTCAAAAAACTCATCATCAGAAACATCAATTCCTAATTTCTCAAACTCATTTTCCATAATTAACTCTCTAACATACTGATCCCAAATTTGCGATCTAATTTGAGCTGTAGTTGTTTGATTAAGTACACTCTGTGGGTTTTGAGATTGCCAGTTGTTAATTCCTTCTTCAACTTTCACTTCATAAGCTTGGCGCATTACATCTTCCCCTAGCACTTCCCCAACATATATGCTGCCACCACCGCCAGAACCTAGCGATGACATAAAGTCACCACCTATAAAAGCTAACATTCCTACTCCAATAACAACTAATAATAATCCTGATCTATTTCTAATTCTTCCTAATGTTGCCATTTGTTTGTTTTGATTTATTTAAAGGTTGCGAATATACAATTGTTATTTAAGATATTAAAATTTCATTAATTTGAAATTCTTATCTAGTAATAAGCTCTAATTGTACTTCTTGTATAGTAGTTTCATTTACTTTTATGATGGTAAATTCGTATTCCTCAAGCTCAATTACATCATTAATTGTAGGGATTTCTTCAAAATGATGTAATAGCAAACCAGCTATTGTTTCGTATTCATCTGATTCTGGGAGTTCTAAATTGTATTTCTTATTTACCATCTCCACATCAATTTTAGCCAGTAATCTATAACTATTTTTAGACAGCTGTTCATCTGTCAATTCTTCAATATCATGTTCATCAACTATTTCTCCTACAATCTCTTCAGTAACATCTTCTATTGTAATCATTCCTGAAGTTCCTCCAAATTCATCAACAACTAAGGCAACACCTTTATTGTTTTCAATAAACTGATTAAGCATATCCATAGCTAACATGCTTTCTGGGACAAAAGAAATAGGAAGCAAAACAGACTTCACATTTTTAGGATTTTTAAATAAATCAGAAGAATGGACATAGCCAATCACTCTATCAATAGTTCCTTTATAAATTAGTAATTTAGATAGCTTTGTTTTAATAAATTTCTCTTTTACATCATCAATAGTAGATAAAACATCCATAGCTATAATATCAGTTCTTGGGACCATACATTCCCTTACTTTTTTATCAGTTAAATCTAGTGCATTTTGTAACATTTCAACTTCTACTCTTGTATCCTCTACTCCTTCTGCTGACTTTACATTACTTAAAAAATCATCTAAATCCGTTTTTCCAAAAACTTGTTTATCATTAGATATTTTCTGATTTAAAACATATTTCAAAATTAAATTTGCTAAATTTAACATTAACAATGCTAAAGGTCTAAACATTACAAAAAACAACCAAATTGGTAACGAAAATACCTTAAGTATCTGATTAGGGAAAATTCTGAAAATTGCTTTCGGTAAGAATTCAGCAGTAATTAAAACAATCATAGTTGTAATGAAAGTTTGTACTAGTAGGAGTATTAATGCTGAATTAAAATAACCAGAAAATTGTGGTGTAAGAATTTGAGTCATAACAATACCGTAAACTACCAAAGCGATATTATTTCCTACCAACATAGTAGTAATGAAATCAGATTCATTCTTAGTGAAATACGTAATTATTTTAGATGGGAATTTCCCAGTATTTTTATCTAACTCTAATTGCAATTTATTAGCTGAAATAAAAGCAATTTCAACTCCTGAAAAAAAAGCAGAAAAAAGTAAAGAGATAATAGCAACTGTAATTAGCATAATGTAAAAATACTAAAGATTATTCGTTTGGAGTTTCAAAATTGAAAGTTCCATGTATTTTAAAAATTGAATATTCAGTAAAGTCAGGGTTAGAAACAAAACCTTCACCTTCTATCACTTCTTTTCCTGTAGTTATTTTCACTTTTTTATCAGTATAAATCTTAGTATTCTTTTCGTCCCAAATCAATTCCTCTGACTCCAACTTTTTTCCTGCTATATTTGTTAAAATAACATTTTCTTTTGCTGTCATTAACTTTTTTTCGTCATTGATTTCAGCATATTCTGCTTTTAAAGTAGACTGAACCAAAGCAGAATCATTATAAAAATAAACTACTAGATGATTAGAGAAAACGAGTTGAGGTTGTTGGTTATGGAATCGTTCTATGGTAGTTGCAACAATCTTTACTTTTAGTTTTCCATTCTCAGTATGTAACATTTCAGCTCCTTCAATTTTTTCAATTGGCAAAACTTCAGATGAGACAAATTCCTGCACCAATTTAGGATCGTTTGAACACGAAACAAAAATAAGAACAAGAAAAAATAAAAAACGCATTTTTATGATTTAATCACTAGTGCGAGCTGTAGTAGTTTTATTGATCCAGCAAGCTACAGTATGTGGTTTCCCAGCTTCAAGTCCATTAAAGAAACAATTTTCTTTTGTAGGGAAATACTTAGAATATGTATTGATACTTTTACTTGCTCTATCACTAGTTTCTTCATCTGTACGAGCTTTTCTAAACGCATCAACAGCTACCCAATAAACAGTTGATTTATCAAAATCACTACCACAGTTTTTAGCACCAGCAATATAGATATTTCCTAAATTCATATATGCTTCTCCCCATCCATTTCTAAGCTCCAACGCACTATATACTGCATTTCGTGCTGAAGCGTATGAACCACCATTACGATAAGCATCTGCCAAACCTAAGTAGTAAATAGCTTTTTGATTTGCATCTTCTTCTAACTCAATTGCTTGTTTTGCAAAAGCAATTGCATTTGATGATTTTCCTTTAGCGATACTCATTTTTGACATTTGATCGGCTGATGCTGCTGAAGGTTCTAACTCATAAAATCTGCTTGAAGCACTGAAAAACAAATCAGAATCTGTACATTTTTTATTGTCTAATACTTTAATAATTCTTTTAAGTAAATTAACATCTTCAGTAGCTGGATCAAATTTTACTGAGAATAATGCAATCAAATCATCACAATTTGCATAAGGAGTAAATAGTTCCTCAACTTTCTCAGAATATTTAACAAAGTGAACTGCCATTTTTGTTTCGTTAACAATATTGTAATCAATCACCTCCGAAACAACTGAGTAAGCCTCAATTACATCAGACTTTGCTTTAACACCTGATTTTTCTAGATTTACAATTGCTTTCATATAACCAAAAACTGCTTGTACGCTAGCGTTATTACCCTCCAATTCAATTGAACGTTTCAAATAACCTAATGCTTCCTCACTTCTGCTTTTATCAACCCCAATTAACTCATATCCTTTAATTCCAAGCACGTATCCTTCCTTACCAAAATACTTAATTCTATCATCAAAAACCATCATTAAAGTATCAACATAAGCCGATTTATTTACTTTATCAGCTTTCATTTTAGCTTTTAAAATCTTAGGTGCATTCTTAAATATATTCCCACTTGACTCAGGGCAGTTCACATAAGCCCATCTCCAAGGGTTATAAGCATCATCATAATTCTTTTGCTTGTAGTACTCTCTAAACATTGAAAGATTCTCTTTGCATTTTTGCTCATCTGCACCATATTTACTTTGAGCACCTAAACTAAAAACTGCTAAAATAGCAACAACTAAAACTAAAAACTTTTTCATAATTTTATTAATCATATTTTCTTTTTACAAACCAAATTCCATCATAAGAAACACTTAAACCTAAACGAACAAATTGTTCTTTTATTAAATTATCATCAGTAATACCTCTTTTCCCTATAGTACAAGAAAAATCATATTTTGTTCTTGATTTTTTAACAGGTATACCAAAACCAAAACTAACACTCATTTCTTGTAATTGATTTCCATCAAAAAGCAAAGGAGTATTACTATAGGAACCTCCTAAACGGTAATCCATTCGCTTATAATATTTTGTAATTGAATTAAAATCTGGAGTGAATTGCATACCTCCAGAAATTCTAGTGCTATTTGCTAAATCATCTGATTCATCCAATAAACTATAATCAGACCAATTTTGAATGCTATAATCAGCAACAAAAAGCCATTTTTTCCCATTCCTGTAAGTTAAACCCCCACAAACATATTTAGGTAAGTTAACATCACCCCATTCTATCTTGTTCACAAAAGTATCTTTAGGTGTTTCAAAAAATCCAGAATACTCAAAAGACTCCACTAACTCAGTTCTCTTAGATCTAATTTTGGAATCATTGTTAGTAGTAAAGCCGAAAGAAATTTGTTTTTCCTCTGAAATATTATGTTTATATAATAATCCTAATTCATAATAATACCCTTTTAGGTTTATAGTGCTATTTGCTCTACTATTCATAAAAGATTCATCATCAAAAATAAGTTGTTTTCTCCTGTTGAGTCCTCCAAAAAGATAAGAAGCTTTTAAGCCTATAGAGAAATTCTCAATAGGTTCATACGCACCTCCAAAATATATTTTACTAATTCCTCCATCACCAAAGTAATTCATATCAGCATTATAGTCTTCATCTCTAGCATTTATTTCATAACCCACACTACTATAAGGCAACATTCCCATACTAGCTCCCCATTTTTCTGATAAAGGAAAACCTACAATAAGATGGCTAAAAGCATTATTGTTTACCGTATGTTCTTCAGTTTTATTTTGCATTCTGGTAGTCTTGTGCCAACCACCAGTTGAAAATAGAAAAGAATTTGGCTTAAAAGAAGTAAAAGAGGCAGGGTTATTCGGATTTACAGTTGAACTGTTATTGAAAGCAGTTGAAGCTCCTCCAAAAGCTGAAAATTCAGGAAGAACATTTTCATGTAAATCACCTAAACCAAAACGAGAGTAAGGAGAACTAGTAGCAATTTGTGCAGAAGTTTGCAATGCTAAACCACTAATTATTACAACTAAACTAAATATTTTATTCATTATAATCTAAAATTTCATTCAACCCAATTAACACTAAATTAGGATTTGCAAATATGCTATTTTTTAATTCCTTTTCAAAGTAAAAACTATCCCCACCTGTAAAGACAAAAACAGTATCGGTATTTTGGCTTTTATACTCTGATATTATTGTTTTTACTTCAGCTAAAATTCCTTGCTGTACACCACTAATTATTGATGTTTTAGTATCATTACCAATAACTAATGTATTTTTTTCACTTTTAATTAACGGCAACTTATCCGTAAAAGTATGTAAAGCATTGTATCTCATTTCAATTCCAGGGGATATTCTACCACCTACATATTCTTTATCCGAATTTATAAAATCAATAGTTAAGCAAGTTCCCGCATCAAAAACTAAAACATCTTTTCCAGGATATAATACAGAAGCGCCTACAACAGCAGCTAACCTATCTTTCCCTAAAGTAAGTGGAGTTTTATAATTATTTATGATTGGAAGTGGGGTTTTTTCCGACAATACGTCAGCAGAATACACCTCAACAATAGCTGATATTTCAGCATTAATCTCTTTTACTGACGAAAGAATTGATGAAGTTATTTTATAATTTTGGCCAAATAACTTCACTTTACTAAGATCTAAATCAGGTAAAGTAGTATTCTTAACTAACTCTTTTCCATCAAACAGTGCAATTTTTGATGTTGTATTTCCTATGTCAATAATTAGTTTCAGAGAATGTGAATTTTTGTCAAAAATATAAAATTACAATGCGATATGATGATTTAGTCTAAAAATTTCTTCAACTAAAAAAAAGAATTAAATTTGCAGCCCAATTTAGTTGGTGCTATAGCTCAGTTGGTAGAGCAATGGACTGAAAATCCATGTGTCCCTAGTTCGAATCTTGGTAGCACCACTTTTAAAAAAACCCACTCTAACGAGTGGGTTTTTTGTTATTTATATTATTTAAGAATTACTCAACAATAACTTTCTCCACATAAGTAGAACTATTATTCTTCAGTTCTACAGTATAAACACCTTTACTGTAAGAAGATAAATTAATAGTTGTAATAACATCATTAATAGTTGATGAGTAAACAGTTTGTCCTAACGCATTATTTACAGTGATATCATGTTTTTCAGTAGCATCTAACTCAATTGTAAATACTCCATTTGTAGGATTAGGATAAACATTAAAAATAGATTGTTTAACATCAGTAATTGTATTTACATTACCTGGATCAAAATTCATACGAACCATTGGTGCTCTTGTAAGATAATACCATGTTGGTGTTCCTAAATTTGCAGGGTCATTTGGATTCAAACCAAACTCATCAAATAATGAGTGTTCTCCATTATATAAAGAATTATCTGTTGTGCCAATATAAACACTATCAGTGGGATGTTGAAATCCTGCTATACCAAATTCATAAGCATAACCATTAAACAAATTTATAGGACTAACAAATGGGATATCAACCCATGATCCCAAATCACCAGAAGTAATTGTATAATTATCAGATTCATCTAAAAGAACAACACCCCCTGAAGCAGCAGCAACATTTGTATCTAACTCATACAATATTGCTTTTACTTCACTACCAACAACAGATTCATCAGTGATATATACTCTTAATGCACTAAGCACCTCGTCAGCATACATCTCAAATCGTGTTGTAAAATGCCACTGATCACCAGGACCACCAAGAATCCATGAGTTATTAGAATTTGCTTCTCCTAAGTCTTTAGCATAGATATATTCTGAGATTTCCATCATCTTATATGTTGTATCTGAAACAGTTGTAATTACACCTGAAGAATCAGATTCTCCCCAAATAGCAATCCCATAACCTCCAATTGCAGGAGATAAAGGTGGAGTAGTTGTTACAATCATTGAATCAACAGTATTTGTAGGGGAAAAAGCAAGAACAGAAGTTGAAGCAGAAGCGCCTGAATAAGTACCTGTTCCATATGTCTCATATCTCAAAATAGATTCTTGATCAGAAGCCCCTGAATTTCTTAAAACACCTTCAATAACATAAGGATGATTTGCCAATTGTGATGTTGGAGTAACAGTATAGTCTAATCCAACAATACCATTAAAACCTAAACCTGAATAGTTTGCGTAATCAAGCCAGAAACCTCCAATAACAACATCCTCAATTTCAATAATATTTGCTGGAGTTTCAGCTAAAGTTAAATCATCAATCTGCCAAAAATAATAGCCAGTAAAACCATTATTAGAATTTGTTGATCCCTCAAATACAAAACTCATTTGAACATCTGAATTCCCTACGACACTAAAAGGCACTCTTACTAATGCTATTTCATCCGTAAACGTAGCATCATTTACAGCAATATTCGCATGCACCTGTACTCTTTCTACAAAAACACCTGCAACATAGAAATCAACAAAAGCTTGGCCAGCAAATGTTCTGTAGTAGGAATTAAAAGTTAACAAAACATCAGCATAAGCTGACATATCTATCATATCAGTCCTCAAATCTCCATTATGAGGTGTAGGATACATTCCTGTTCCAAATGCTCCTGCTACACCATTATTATCATAAAAGTCAGAATCAAAAATAATAAAGCCATTAGATGCTGTTGCTGAAGCAATTGGATTGCCAGCACTTGCATAAGCACCTTGACTCCCTGTTGAGTTAGATGGACTTGTTGATGCTCCTCTATACTCCCATGGTGCAGTAGAATTAGTCCATGTTGCAGGTATTCCATTTGCAAAATCTTCTGACCAAAAAGGAGCAGATTTTTCAGCATTCATTAGAATTGATTTATTAGATTTTTTTCCTTTAGCTACTGTAAAAGCATCCAAAGATGATTGCGCAATAGCACTAACTGAAATAGCTAAAGCACAAATAGAAATATAAATTTTTTTCATTGTTTGTTTATTAAAATTATTAAGTGTGTAAATGTATGAAAAATTAAGCATAAAAAAAGCCCGGATAAACCGGGCTCTTATTGATTCAAATAATTTAAAAATTACTCAACAATAACTTTCTCAGTAAATGTTGCATCATTGTTCTTTAACTCAACAGTGTAAACGCCTTTATCAAAGTTTGATAAATCAATAGTAGTTTCCATTGTATTAGTTAAAGTTGCGTAAACTGTTTGTCCTAAAACATTAGTAATAGTTACATTATATTTTGCTGTAGCATCTAAAGCAATTACAAACTCACCATTTGATGGGTTAGGGTAAACATTAAAGATTGTTTGTTTAACATCAGCAACTGCAGAAATAGTTGACGGGTTAAGGTTCATTCTTAACATTGGAATGTCAGAAATAGTCCACCATTGAGCCCCAGATGCTCCATCAAAAACATTTTCATTATCCCAAATACCTTGTGAAGAATACTCTCCTAAACCTGAAAGGTCAATACCAACAGTATCAGTAGGATGTTGATTTGCACCAACAGAAATTCTATATCCTGTTCCTGCTAATAATGATTGAGAAGAAAGGAATGGGATATTAACCCATGCACCTAAATCAGCAGGAGTAATAGTATAATCATCTGTTACATCTAATGGAATTGGATCTCCACCAGAAATATCTTCTTCATACAAAGTTGCATAGACTACAGAACCAACTATTGACCAATCAGAAATATGAACGTCTACAGAATATAAGTCATCATCAGCAAAGATATCGTAAGTAGAAGAAACTTCAAAACCACCTGTAGGTCTATTTAATCTCCAATACCCATTAGCAGAACCATAGTCTTTTCCGTATTGGTCATCAGTAACAAATGACATTTTAGTTGTAGTATCAGTATAAGTTATCGTGTTACCTAAACCTGCCGAATCAGCAACAGAATATATTTCCATAGTATATAAGCCAGTATTTGCTGGAGTAAATGTTGAGTTTGCAGCTACTGTATCTTGCTCACCGGCAGCAATTGTTAATACATTCGCAGTTGTTGATAATACATTAGTTCCTGAAGCATCTTCAGTAACTTCTACATGCATAGTAACATCTTGTGTTCCTATCCCTCCATTTCTTAATACAGCCTCAAAAGCATAAGGATTAGCAGTTGCTTGAGAAATAGGGTTAAAAGTATAATCTTGACCTAAACCACCAGTAGTTTGGTAGCCGATCCACCAACCACCCATCACTTCTTCTGAAGAAACAACCAAATTGTCAGGTAATTCAGAGATAGCAATATCATCAACAGCCCAGTACCAAGCCCACATATCATTATCATTGTAATAGAACTGAACTAAAACCTCTGACATTCCGCCAGCAACTGAAGATATATCATAAGTAGATAAATGTGGATTATCAGAAGATTGATTTGGATAAGTATAACCCTGGTCATTAGTAATCTCATCAATCTCAATCCAAGTAGTACCATTATCAGGAGATATTCTTACTACTCTTGTATCTTGCCACCATCTGAAATTATGCTGGAATGTTAACTGCACATTAGGATACATAGATAAATCAATTGGAGCAGCATTAGTAAACTCACAAGAGATAGTTGTACCGTCATTATCTGTAGGGCCTCCATCAGCATCAGAACTTACCATCATGTAACCATTAGCAGCTGAATTAGATGCCATTGGAGTTAATGAACCTCCAGCTGGAGTAGCATTAGGATCCATTTCAATAGCCCAATCAATATTTAATGTGCTTGAATTAGTAAAAACCCAAGTAGAAGCAGATGAACAATCATCTGACCAAATTGTTGCCGGAGCAGCTGCTGAAGCTGTAGGCGTAAAATTAGGAGTAGTTGATAGAGTCGAATACCCTTTTGTTAAATTGTCATTTGGCATATTAACCAAATTTGATTGTGCAAAAGTTGCAATTGCAACTACTAGAGCACAAACAGCAAGTAAAAATTTTTTCATTTTTTTGTTTTTTAAATTATTTAATTGGTCGCAAATATAAGATAAGTATCGCAATTAGCAATACTAAAATTATCAAAGTCTTATCTACTCAATATAATCAGAAATAGGAGTACAAGAACAAATTAAATTTCTATCACCAAAAGCATCATTAATCCTCCTTACACTTGGCCAGAATTTATGTTCTTTTACCCAACTTAAAGGATAAAGAGCTTTTTGTCTTGAATACACAAAGTCCCATTTATCATTTACTGCAAGGTTAATAGTATGAGGTGCATTTTTCAATACACTTTCTTCAACTTTTACTTTTCCATCTACCACCTGATCAATTTCTGATTTTATTGAAATCATAGCTTCACAAAATCTGTCAATCTCAGCCTTACTTTCACTCTCAGTAGGTTCAATCATTAAAGTGCCTGCAACAGGAAATGAAACTGTAGGTGCATGAAAGCCGTAATCCATCAATCTTTTTGCCACATCAACTACTTCTATACCATCTACTTTAAACATCCTGAAATCAATAATCATCTCATGTGCTATTCTAGCATTATCACCAGTATATAAAATATCAAAATGTTCAGAAAGCACTTCTTTTATATAGTTAGCATTTAAAATTGCTATCTCTGTTGAAGACTTCAACCCTTTTGTACCAAGCAACTTTATATATGCATAAGAAATTGACAATACCAGAGCGCTACCCCAGGGAGCTGAAGAAATTGACATTCCTTTTTCTCCTCCCATCTTAACTAAAGGATTATTTGGTAAAAATGGCTTCAAATGCTCAACAACACCAATCGGACCCATTCCAGGACCACCTCCGCCATGAGGAATTGCAAAAGTTTTATGTAAATTTAGATGACAAACATCTGCTCCAATAATTGCAGGATTTGTAATTCCAACCTGAGCATTCATATTAGCACCATCCATATAAACTTGCCCTCCATTATCATGAATAATCTTTGTGATCTCCATTATTTCCTCTTCATAAACTCCATGAGTAGAAGGGTAAGTAACCATCAAACAAGATAAATTATCTTTATGTTCTTCCGCCTTTTCTCTCAAAGCTTCAACATCAATATTTCCATTTTCATCACATTGAGTAACTACAACTTTCATTCCTGCCATAACTGCTGATGCTGGATTTGTACCATGTGCTGAAGAAGGAATCAAGCAAATATTTCTACTCTCATCACCTCTACTTTCATGGTAAGCTCTAATAACCATCAACCCAGCATACTCTCCTTGCGCACCAGAATTTGGTTGTAAACTCATAGCGTCAAATCCAGTAATTTCACAAAGCATTTCTTCTAGTTCATGAAACATAATATGATACCCCCTAGCTTGATGTGAGGGAGCAAAAGGATGTAAATTTCCAAATTCTGACCAGCTCAATGGAAATAATTCTGATGCAGCATTCAACTTCATAGTACATGACCCTAATGGAATCATTGAATGAGTTAATGACAAATCTTTATTCTCTAAACTTTTCATGTAGCGCATCATCTCTGTTTCGGAATGATACTTATTAAACACTTCATGTTGCATAAATGATGATTTTCTATAAAGTGCTTCAGGAATTCTTGCAGTTGCTTCAGTATAATCACCACTCAACACTTCTTTTATCAAATCAGCAGAATCAGAATGATTACAACTTTTTGCAAATACTTCCAAAATATCATTTATGTTTTCTAAATCATCTTTTTCATCAATACTAATAGACAATGTTTCATCATCAATATAATTCAAATTAATTTTTGCGTCCTCAGCATAAGTTTTGATATTTTCCATTGAGACATTTCCAATTCCAATTTTTAAAGTGTCAAAATAGTTTACGTTCTGTTGATGATAACTTAACTGAGTCAAACCCTCAGCTAATGTAGCAGTTAACGAATGAATTTTTTTACTCATTCCTCTCAAGCCTTCCCCTCCATGATAAACAGCATACATCCCAGCCATTACCGCTAAAAGAACCTGTGCAGTGCAAATATTTGAAGTCGCTTTCTCTCTTTTAATATGTTGTTCCCTTGTTTGCAGTGCCATTCTTAATGCTCTATTTCCATCAACATCTTCTGAAACTCCAATAATTCGTCCAGGAATACTTCTTTTATATTTCTCAAAAGTTGCAAAATAAGCAGCATGAGGCCCACCATAACCCATAGGGACACCGAACCTTTGAGAAGTGCCGACAACAACATCTGCACCCCATTCTCCAGGAGGAGTCAATATACTTAAACTCAATAAATCAGCAGCTGCAACTACTCTTATTTCATGCTCTTTAGCTGATTTTACAAATTCAGAATAATCTATTACTTCACCATATTTTTCAGGGTACTGCAATAAACATCCAAAATATGAATCATCAAGTTTCACCTCATTATGATTGCCAATAACTAAATCTATACCAAAAGGGATTGCTCTAGTTTTTACAATTTCTAAAGTTTGTGGGTAACACAACTCTGAAATGAAGAACTTTACAACATTTGCTTTTTTCTGAGCTCTACTCCTACTACTCAACAACATTCCCATTGCCTCAGCAGCAGCAGTTCCTTCATCTAGAAGTGATGCATTTGCAATCTCCATCCCAGTTAAATCAGTAACCATAGTTTGAAAATTCAATAAAGCCTCTAATCTTCCTTGTGCAATTTCTGCTTGATAAGGGGTATAAGCCGTATACCAACCTGGATTTTCCAAAATATTTCTTTGAATCACTCCAGGAAGTATCGTGTTAAAATATCCCATTCCAATATATGAACGATAATTTTTATTCTTCTTAGCTACTCCTTGCATATGCTCAACAAACCTACTTTCAGATAACGCTTCAGGTAAATTCATTTCTCTTCCTAAATGAATTTTTTCGGGAATTGTCTCATCAATTAATTGATTTAAAGATGAAGCATTTACTACTTTTAACATCTCAGTAATATCATTTGCTCTTGGGCCAATATGTCTGTCAGAAAACTTATATGTACTCATTTTGATTTATTTAGGTTGCAAAAATACACTTTGTAGTAGATTAAAAAACAAAAATATAACTAGTTTTTTAGGAGTTGAAAACTTATAATTTGCATAAATCTTATATTTAACACAGTATTCTCCTATATAAGAGTAATTTTGCAAAAAATTTTAAGCATGACATTTTCTGAAATAGGACTGAACATAAACTTACAAAAAGCTATTGCCGATTTAGGTTTTGAGGCACCAACACCAATACAACAAGAATCAATTCCATATTTATTGGAAAATGAAAATGACCTTATAGCATTAGCTCAAACTGGCACAGGTAAAACTGCTGCATTCGGACTTCCAGTTCTTCATAAAGTTGAAGTTGATAGGAAATTACCTCAAGCAATTATCTTAGCCCCAACAAGAGAGCTTTGCCTTCAAATTGCAAAAGACATGGATACTTTTGCTAAATATATTAAAGGATTAAAAATCACCCCTGTATACGGTGGTGCGAGCATTGTTCCTCAGATGAGATCATTAAAATCAGGAACGCAAGTTGTTGTTGGTACTCCTGGTAGAGTTATTGATTTAATCAACAGAAAAGCTCTTAGACTACAGGATATTGAATTTGTTGTTTTAGATGAAGCTGATGAAATGTTAAACATGGGATTCAAAGATGATTTGGATACAATTTTAGCTGAAACACCAGAAGAAAAACAAACACTATTATTCTCAGCAACTATGCCTAAAGAGGTAATGAGGCTTAGTAAAAACTACATGCACAGCCCAAAAACAATTGAGGTTGCAAGTAGAAATGAAGGAGCAAAAAACATTGAGCACCATTACTATATGGTTCAAGCAAGAGATAGATATAAAGCATTAAGAAGAATTTGTGATGTAAACCCTGAAATCTATGGAATTGTATTTTGCCGTACAAGAAGAGAGACAGCTGACATTGCAGATAAATTAATGCAAGATGGATATAATGCTGATGCAATTCATGGAGAATTATCTCAAGCACAAAGAGATAATGTAATGGGGAAATTCAGAAAGAAGAAAATTCAATTACTAGTCGCTACTGATGTTGCTGCAAGAGGAATTGATATCAATGAATTAACACATGTTATCAACTACAACTTACCTGACGATAATGAAGTTTATGTTCATAGATCTGGAAGAACTGGAAGAGCAGGAAACAAAGGTATTTCTATTATTATTGCACACAGCAGGGAGGGTAGAAAGTTAAAATCAATCGAGAGAATGATTAAGCATGACTTGATTCTTAAAAAATTACCGAATGGTGATGAAATTTGTCAAATTCAATTAATGAAGTTAATTGACAAAGTAGTGGCTACTGACGTAAATCATCAAATTGATAAATACTTACCGTCAATTGAAGAGAAATTAGAACACCTTGACAAAGAAGGGATTATCAAGCATTTTGTTTCTACAGAATTTAATAGATTCTTAGCATTTTACAAGAATGCACAAGATTTAAATGTTACTGGAAATAGCAGAAACGACAAAAATGATAGAAATGATAGAGGTAATAGAAAGAGAGGAGGAGGAGGAACTGGGCATGCTGAAGCTGGACATACAAGATTTTTTATCAATTTAGGACAAGAAAAAGATTTACAAGCTCATAATTTAATTGGATTAATTAATGAGTACACTCGTAACAGAAATATTCCTATCGGTAAGATTGATATTATGGGGAAATTCTCATTCTTTGAAGTTCCAACTGATTTTGAAACTGATATCATGAGTGGCTTAATAGATGCAAATTGGAATGGGAATAGAGTAAATGTAGAAGTTTCTCAAGCTCCTGGAACAAAATCAAGTAGAGGAGGTGAGAGAAGAAGACCAAGAAGTGGTGGTTCATATTCAGGAAGAGGAGGTGGAAAAAGAAGCAGTGGCGGAAGAAACGGAAGAATCTCTAATTCTAGAGGATCATCATCAACCAGAGGTAGCGGAAGTTCATCAAGAAGAAGTTCTGGTGGAGAAAGCAGTGGAGGAGGATCTTCCTTTAAAGGAAAATTTAATGCTGCTGCAAAAAGGAAAAGAAGAGACTAACTTTTCTTCTTTCATACTACAAAATCTTTAAGGTAAAAAGGCTCAAAATAAGCAACATCTTCAAAATCATTATTGGAATATTTTTGAAATGCTAAAGTCCGAATGTCTTTTGCTGAAGGATAGCATTCAATAAAATTTGCATTTTCATTACTAATGATATCTGCACATTTTAATGCCCCATCACCAAAAAATAGGACTTCATTTTTTAAATATTCTGCATAAGTATTTACATCTACTACATCTGCATCTACCTCTCTAATTTCATTGTTTTCTGAATCATACATTCCAGAAAAAACCTCCATCCTTCTAGCATCTATCATTGGGCAATACAAGGGAAAATCATAATTTTTAGAAATACCTAAAGCCATAGCTTTTAAAGTAGAAATAGCAATTAAAGGAATGTCTAAAGAATAACATAAACCTTTAGCAGTAGATGTTCCAATTCTTAAACCAGTATATGACCCTGGTCCCATGCTTAAAGCAATAGCATTAAGATTATTAATGGAGATTTTTACTTCACTTAAAACTTCCTCAATAAATATTGTGAGTTGTTCGGCATGTGAATATCCTTCAGAGACTAGTTCTTTTAGTGCAAGTTGTTTTGCATCATCAAAAAGTGCAACTGAGCAATTTTTTGTAGTTGTTTCAATTGCTAATATATAAGCCATTAAAAATCGTAATAATGATTAGACAAATCAGTGACCAATCCAAAATTGATAAAATTAGTTTGCATTTCTGCTTCATAATTTACTTCATCTCTAATTGTAATTCCAATGTTAATTTAAAGATTAGTTTTTGGATTAATAACATAAGTAATCAAAAATGATGCTACTAATGCAAAAAAAATATTATAATCTGGGGGTAGCACTTTTCTGGTTTTGCCTGTAAAACTAAGAATTTTATTCAATAACAGACATTAATTCAGCTGTCCATTTAGCAAGAGTGTATTCATTATCTACTTTTACTGTATTTAAATTCATGCGATTTCCAGCCTCAATATCAGAATCTGAATCCCCAATTAAATAAGAGTTCTGACGATCTATCTCAGGAAAATCAGCAATTGCCTGATTAATCATTCCCGGGTTTGGCTTTCTGCAATTGCAATTTTCAGTATCTAAATGTGGACAAAAATATATTTTGTCAATTTTTCCATTTAATTTTCCAATTTCGGAAGTCATAAAACTATGCAATAAATTCAAATCATCTTCTGTCATTATACCCTTACCTATTGCCTGTTGATTTGTGACAATTAAAATCCTTTTAAATAGTTTCGAAAGTTTTGAGATAGCAACTAATGCTCCTTGCATAAATTCAAATTCTTTAGAATTACTAACATATCTTGCTTCTAGTTTTACATTTATAACGCCATCTCTATCCAAAAAAAGGGTGTCTAAACTATGCATTAGGAAACATTTCTTCTTCTATAAGCTGACAAATAATATGCCCAACTAAAATATGAGCTTCTTGAATTCTAGGTGTGTCATCAGAAGGAACTTGTATCATTATATCGCAAATCTCTTTCATTTTTCCTCCTTTACATCCTGTAAAACCAACTGTTACCATTCCAATTTCTTTAGCATTATGCATTGCTTTAACTACATTTGGAGAATTCCCAGAAGTAGAAATTCCAACTAAAACATCTCCTTTTCTTCCAGATGCTTCAACCATTCTCGCATAAGTTTCGTCATAACCATAATCATTAGCAACAGCAGTCATGTATGACGAGTTTACGTGCAAGGCTTCTGCATATAAAGGAGGTCTATCCTTATAAAACCTACCACTAAGTTCAGACGCAATGTGCTGAGCATCACTAGCACTCCCACCATTTCCACAGAAAAGCATCTTTTTATCATTCTTAAAAGCCTTAATACTATTAGTTACAATTCTTTCAATATTAATTTGAAGATTAGAATCATTCAAAACTCTAGTGTGATTTTCTACAGAACTTTTAATTCTACTTTTAATTCTACTTTTAATTCTACTTTTAATTCTACTTTTCATATTTATGATTTTGGTAAAAATACAAAATTAAAGAGTTTCATATGCTAACTTTGTAAGTCTGCCTATTTCATCCCATCCATATTTTGTATTTATTAATTCTATTCCTTTCTTTCTAACTATTTCTAAATTCTTTTTATCAGCCAAAATCTCAATTAATTTATCAGATAAATCATTTGAATTTTCTGTCTCAAATAAAAACCCATTTTCATTATCAGAAATCACCTCCATTAAAGGAGGTAAATTAGATACAATAGCTGGCCTTTCATAACTAAGAGTCATCATTAAAACTCCACTTTGATAAATCTTTTTATAAGGCAACACAACTAAATCTGATGCACAATAATAATGCTCAACAACCTCATGGGGTATAAACTTAGCATGAAGAATAATATGTTTAGAGAGATTATTTCTATCTATTATCTTTTGATATTCATCAAAGTCATTTTCCCAAGGCTTTCCAGCAATAAGCAATACAATATCAGAATTTGTATCTACAACTTTTTTAAATGCTTCTAAAAGTATTTCAAGGCCTTTTACTTTTTTAATCATACCAAAAAAGAGCAATATTGTCTTATCCTTTGGTAAATTTAATTTTTCTTTTGAATTATTTTTATCATTCTGAATAGAAATAAATGGAGTGTAATTTCCATGCGGAATAATGTAAATGTTGCTAGATGATATAGAAGTTACTTTAATGATCTCATTTTTACTAAATGCATTATGAGTCAACACTATATCAGTTAAATTATAAATAAACTTTGAAATAATTGTTGATTCGTTTTCATCAGCAAATGAAGTAACATCATGAACTGTAAGTACAACTTTACCAAAAAGAAGCTTAACTAAAAGAAGATTAAACAATATCAAAATATTTGTATAAAAAATATGGAAATGGAAAACTGAGGTACCTTGCAGCCTTGCGTGAAGTACAGACTTTAAAGTTCCAACTACCCACCTTAAACCACTTATCCATTTATACTTAGAGGAAAACAAATTATTATAAAAGGAATAGAAATGAACTCCTTTTACATGAGGATTTTCAGTCTCATTATTAGCATACAAACTAAGCTGAACTCCAGCATTAGACAATCCAATACACTGTCCAAAAGTATAAAAATGGAAAGAACCTCCATGAGCTCCAAGAGTATCAATAATCGCTACTTTTCTTTTCATTATTTCATTAAAATACCTTCAAAATAAGATCTATTAATTAACCACCAAGTAGAGAGATTTTTCCTGATTTGAGAATTAATCACAAATTTAATATTGTTTTTAAAAAACAACCAAAAAATAAAGAAAAATGAAAAAACACCTCCTATTTGTTTTAAAAAATACACATGGTTTCTTGTATTCTGTTTAATAAAGAAATCACCTCTATAGGTTCTTTCTTTTTGCTTGTCAAATGATTTTGTTAAACTTCCAACTTTATGATAAAATTCGACATCAGGATAATAAAACATTTTATGTCGACTATTCTTCCAGACTCTGTAAGAGAAATCTGTATCGTCAAAATAGACAAAATACTTTTCATTCATTAGGCCAACATCATTAAATACTTCTTTTTTGGCTAATAAACAGCAAGTTGGAGCATACTCTACCTCAACAGTTTCATCATATCTTCCCTTATCCAATTCACCCATTCCTCTATGTAAAGGCAAATACCCTTTACTTTTATCAAACCAGCTCCCAGCATACCAAATATGATTAGGATTATCAAAATACATCATTTTAGGACTTACCAAACTACAACATTTATCTTCTTGTACTTTTAAAAGTTTTTCAATTAAAGTTGTCTCAAATTCTACATCATTATTAATAATTAGAATTTGATTACATCCATCATCAATAGCCTTTTTAATTCCTTGATTATTTGCTTTTGCAACACCAAAATTTGTTTCATTTTTTGAAACAACTAATCTAGAATCTTTATCATTTCTTAAGATATCTAAAGTTGTATCAGTTGATAAATTATCAACTACATAAAGCGTTAAATTTTCATGCGTTTGATTCCACACACTATCCAAAAATGGTTGTAAAACATCAGCAGAATTATATGTAATAGTTACTAATCCTACTTTATCCATTTTGTATAATCTTTATTCAACAACTCACTCAGCTCATACACATCTTTCTCAAAATGCTTTTTCAAAAAATGTCTTGTTTCAACTTTCATTATTGGTTTCTTGTCACTTTTAAACAAAAAATTACGAGTACTTTTAATCATTTCTTTCGAAAAAATTGAAGTTAACAGATTCCGCAAAGGAACAAAAGAATAAATATATCTGATAATTCTATTTTTAGGCATTGAATATGTATTATGCTTCTTGTTTAAGTTTGGCTGAAAATCATCATTAACCCCTAAAAAGAAATAAGTCTTATTTACAACCCCCGCTACATCTTTTTTAAAATCTTCATAATCAATCAACAAAATATTCTCACGATTAAACACATTCAAATACCTTTTTAACTGATTAGTATACTCCCCTACTTGAATGTATTGTTGGTAAAATAAATTTGCATATTTATGATTAGATTTTTTCTTTACAATATCCTCAAAACTTTCGGAAACTAAACCTAATCTATAATCCATTAAATAATGTGAAAATGCTCTGTCTATTGGATTTCTAAGCATTATAATAATTTTAGAATCAGGATTATATTTCTTAATCTTATTAGGCACATCATCATAAAAGAAATAAGAAACACTCCCTTCTCCTCTTAATTTAGCTTGAGGGTTTACAAATAGGTTATTGTACTTATCTAAAGTATCAATTCTATTTTTACCATAATACATTCCTTGCTCATGCAAAGCATCATCAGAAAAATAATCAGGCTCTTTTTGGGAGCTCATCTCAACTTCAAGATGCTCGTTAAGATAATGGTACAAAGATGTTGTTCCTGCTTTTGGAGCTCCAACTATAAAAAAATCTACTTTCATTTAAAAAAACCTTTTTTTAATAACCTCAACCACATTCCCGAGTCTATGATAATTCAAAACAAAAGCTAAGCCTAATTTGAATGGGAAGGAGATGAAATGCAAAACTACCATAATTGGAGGGAAAGTGAAAGTTTCCTTCTCGTATCCAAATTCATCCATCATATTAGAAGATAAATTTTGAGACAAATAAATTTCAGAGCTTGTCAGCCCGCCCTTCTTCCATTTACTAATTTTGGAGCTATCAATAACTAATTCAGATTTTGAATCATTTTCTGTTGAAGAACCAATAACCGGAACTTTCAACATATTTTCTTGAAAATCAATTTCTAAAAATTTACAAATCTCAGGCACTTGAATTCTTGAATCAAATAACAAATCTTCAAACTTTACAATTTTCACTCTAGAATTACTTCTAAATTTAGAGGTCTGATATAATGAAGAATTCCAAACCTTAGCCGTTAATATTGGATGATAATTTACAAATGAGCGAATAGCTTCTATCATAGGTATTGATTTAGCACCAAGAAATCTTCTTTTCCATTTGTTCTTTTGCGAAAGTAAAACATCTCTTTGGTCTCTTACCAAATTTATAACTTTTGCATCAGGAAAGAAATCTAAAATTTCCTCTAAATAATATAGGTTTTTAGGTGTTTGTTCACAAGAAATTGAACTGCCATTTTCTTTTGATATTGTTGCAAAAAATAATTCATAAATTTTTAAAGGAGAAGAAATATCTTCTGCTAAAATTTTCTCTGATTTTCCTTTAAATTCTATAAAATTATTTTGATTGAATATCCCTCTCTCTTGTATGCAAAATAATCTAGAGAGTAAATGTACTTGTTCTGCTCTGTTTAATTTTTTGTCGCTATTATTTGTCCAAATAGTCCCAAAAAAATGCAACTCTTTAAAAGTAAAAACATCAGAATGATTACCTAAAATACGTCCCATCATAGTAGTGCCACTTCTACTACTACCTACAATAAATATTTGTTTTGCTTTACTCATTAATCAATAATAAACTCTAATTGCAACTGCCCCTTAACATCAGCTTTATCAAATAAATTGGGGCTCTCATACTTTATTGATGCAACTGAACCTTTCTGAGAAAAATCATCACAAATAATAACTTTAAATTTCCAATCAATCTTATAGTTTAAAATTTGATTATTCACTATATCAAAACATTGATACTCAAATAGCTCTTTATTCTTTATCCTCTCTATTCTTACAACATCATTTTCAAAAATTTTCCCTAACATTAAAAAAGGATAATATGTACTATGAATATGGATTTTATCTTTTTCATTTCTAAAAATTGAGCCAGTAAAATCTCTACCACCCAAATTATGGTAAGTAGTCAACTCAATAGCTGCTAATTCAGGATTACTTAACACCTCCAGCACATATTGCGAAACAAATAGGGATTGAAACAATGTATTAGCTGTTGTTTTAGACATCTGCAAATTCCATTCTGTGACCCAAATTGGTTTATCAAAAATATTTACATATTCCTGCACTTCTTTTGGGTAATCATCTTCTATATACTTTAATGCTCTAGCTTTATATAACTCAAAAGCCTTCTGTTTCCCTCCTTCATTTTCTTCTGAAATCATTTGTCCGTACTCATCATCCCCTTTAATAACCTTTGAATAGGAATGAATAACAATAGCATCATAGAAATCTTCAGCTGCTAATTTACTATTCCAAACATTATGTCTATGTCCCATCCTTTTTCCTAATGGTGCTGCAACAATAGCTGTTTTTATATCTGGGTATAGCAATTTCACTTTAGCTGAAACTACTTTAGCTGAGTACAAATAATCATCAATTGTATATCCATTTTTATAATAACTTCTGTTTGAAAGTTCAGTCCCTAACTCAACACCTATTACTTCAATATCATTTTTATCTAACTTACTTATCATATTTAATATGTCATCATTATTAATAAACATATTAGCTACTAAAATAGCTTTTGAATTTGTAGCTTTTGCTAATACAATAAAATCTTCAATATAGTCATATTCTTGATTCTTTTTTGTTCTATAATTTTCGAGACCTCTAGATCTTTTAGGGAATTTTCCTGAGTGGTAATTATCTATCTCTTCAAAATCAAATCCATACCCTTTGCCACCAAAATGATAGAAATTTCCTACAGCTCCACCCGGAAATCTTAATACTTTTGGATTTAACTCTTTTACTTTATCAATAAATGATGGATCATTAACATCACAGTAGGTAAAAGTATTAGAAGTAGCAAATCCTAAAACATTCTCTCTTACTTCCTGTGCAATTGAGTTTAAGCCAAATAAAAAAAAAAATAATATTAATCTCATTTTAGCAGCCCTTTATTTTTGAGTTCGTTTAAAGACTGTTTATACTTATCTTCTTTTACCTCTTGAGTTTTCACCCAATCTGCAAACCTAGAAATCCCTGTTTGAAAATCAAATTTTGCCGTAAATCCAAGAAGATTTTTTATTTTATTTAAATCTGCATAATTATGTCTAATATCACCTAATCTAAAACTACCATCAATTGAAATATTTGCATTGGAATTATACAAGCTCTTTAAAGAATTTGCAACTTGACTTACTGTTGTCGCTTCCCCAGAACCAACATTAAATATCTGATGGTTCGCTTCTTCTTTTTCTAAAGCAAGTATTGTAGCCTCTACTACATCATCAATAAATACAAAATCCCTACTCTCTTCACCATCCTCATAAATATCAATATCATTCCCATTTAACATTCTTGTAGAGAAAATAGAAAGAATTCCAGTATATGGATTGCTTAATGATTGCCCTGGACCATATACATTTTGATATCTGAGTGCAACTGCAGGAATCCCTAATGATTTCCCCATTAATAGTATCATTTGCTCTTGTTGCTGTTTTGTAATACCATAAATTGAAGATGGATGAATCTTTGAATTTTCATCTGTTGGCATTAAATCTAATTCACCTCCACAAACATCACAAAATAGATCAAATTTTCCTTTCATCATATTAGATGCTATTCTGTCATTAGGATAAACTACACCATGATTCTCACATTTATATTTACCCTCCCCATAAATTGACCTTGATGATGCAATTATCAACTTCTTTACAGAGTTTTTATTATTAGCCAAGAAATCAAGTAAATGAGATGTTCCTAAAATGTTTACATCATTGTATCTAGAAATCTCATACATAGATTGTCCTGTTCCAGTCTCTGCAGCTAAATGAATAACAGCATCTTGTCCTTTTAAAGACTTTTTCCAATCTTCTTCATTACAAACGTCTCCTAAAATAAATGTAGAGATTTCTTTAATAGAATTATATAATTCTGATTTTTGATCTTTTCCATGGATTTGCTTTGATAGATTATCTAAAATAGTGATATTATAACCTTTAGATACTAGTTTTTTTGTAAGATTAGATCCAATAAATCCTGCCCCTCCTGAAATTAAAATATTCTTCATGCTATGTTTTGTTTGTGTGATGTTATTCTATAAAATATCTGATGAAAACCTGAAATTATAAATATTAAAAAAAATGGACGCAATAATAAAGGTTCAGACATTACTGAGATAAATAATATTATCATAAATAACCACTTTTTATGTTCTATTATTTTTTGTTTAAAAAACATATATAATAGAAGTAAAGTAGTAGGAAATCCAGTTCCAGCAAGTAAAAACATAACAGAGTTACTGCTGCTTTTATCAGACACTTCTATTGTTGAAGGTATTTCTATAAATGAATTTGATGAAATATAAAATTCCTTTCTAATGTTTTGAAATTGAAAAACATCTAGACCAATGCCAGTCAATGGATTCTCCATAGCAATAAAAACTGGTTGTGTTAAGTCAAAGACTCTTTTTTGAAAGGAAGTCTTTCTTTCACCTTGTATTTTGTTATCAATATTTACACTAAAAATAAAATAAAATGGCACTAGCAATATAGCAATTACAGCTAAGATTAGTTTATTATTTTTTCTTTCTTCTGTAAGATAAACCAAAGCTTGAATTAATAAAATAGCTAAACCTGTAGTTGAATAGGACGTTAAAATAACAAAAGAAATAAACAATAAGAAAAGTTTGCTTTTTTTAACTACAAACGCCTCCAAAAAGAATAAAATATTTAGAAACACTTGTAAAACACCAGGTTCCCAAAACAAACCCTGGTTTCTGCAAAACTCAAAACCTTGAAGATTTACAATGCTTCTTTCTGTAGTATAAAAGAATAAATTAAGAAAAGTCTCGCATTCATGAAAAGTGGAAGTAATTGTAGATAAATTATCACTTACAAAGAAGTAAAAAAGAAAGTTTAATGCCGAATGAAATGCTATCAACTTAAGAACAAAGTAAAGTGTTTTTAAAAATTGATTAATATTTCTATTATTCTTAAAGTGAAAAAAAGTTAAAACGGATAACGCAACAGATAATAAATAAAATAAATATTTCTCTATAGTCTGTTCTGTAATTGCGAAAATAAAATTAATTATACCTACACAAATAATGGAAATTAGAACTAGAATTGACGAATAAACAAATGGTTTTTTAAATTTATTACCAAAAAATAAAATTGAAAAAATTAATACTCCAAAGAACAGAACCGACATAACATTACGATTAAACACAAACAACAATCCACCTGTACTCATTATTAACATAAATACAATTAAATTATCAATCATTCTTTGTTTAACAGTATATATCATAAATCCCAATACATTTTTCTATCTATAACCTCTTCAATAGCAATAATATCCTCTTTAAAGTAATTATTATACATCATTTTTCTTTGAATAATAGATAACTTTTCAGGTGTAAAAGTACTAATATTTGCTCTCTGTATTCTATTTTTAATAATCTGTCTTATTTTTAAAGAAGGAATCATTTTCTTTAAAAGAATCCTCCACCACCCTCTCTTTTTCATTATCCTTTTTAAAGTTTTTGATTTTTCTTGACTTGCAGGATTACTTTTAATATCTATTTTCAGATCAAAATTCTCAATTTCAAGAAAATTTAAAATTTTAATCATTGTTTCTTCTCTATGTTTTATAAATTCATCCTCAAAATGGATGATTAAAAAATTATCTAATGAAAAATATTCTAAATATCTTTCTAACATATCAAAGTATAATCCTTGACTTACATATGATTGCCTTAAATAAGATAGATAATCACCATTTTCTTCATATTTCTTCAGCCTTGAACTTTCATTCATTAGAGCTTCTTTGAACTCTAAATCTTCATGATCATCTCTTTTGGAATGCAAATAATGGGAATAAGCTCTATCTACAGGATTTCTAAGAATTACAACAAATTTTACTTTATTGCCTAAGCTTTCAAAAATTCTTTTTGGAGCTTCTTTATCAAAGAAATAAGAAGGTGTAAAGTCAGCTACTATTTTTTGATTTGCATTCTTAAAATAATTCTTTCCATACCAGTTAATTCCATTTTTATAATTTTCTGGGATATCAAAAAAGTGAGGTTCCTTAAAAGAAGGAATATATACATCAGGATGTTGACGCAAGATATCGTAAAGAGTAGTTGTACCACTCTTTGCAGCTCCTAAACACATAAAATTTGGCAAACTCATTCTACCCAGAAGTTTAGATTTCTATTTAATAAGTCTGAGAGTTTCTTTACATCAATTTTGTAAAACTCCTTCAACATTATTCTATCTTTTTCAGTAATTTGTTTTACTTCTACAGAGTTTTTTTTCTGAATTCTTTTTCTTATAGATTTTCTTAATCCTTTAAATGGAATTAACATTTTTATTGCAGATTTTAGAGGATTCCTATTCATCATAAGTCTTTTCATCTTTTCATTCTCCCATTGCCATCCTCCTACCATATGTCTTTTGTCAGATTCTATTTCAATATTTTCAACCTCTAAGAAATCAAATGCTTTATTCATCTCTGATTTGAAATCAGATTTATAATCATCATAAATAATTATATGCAGATTATCTTTAAATTCATTTAAATACGATTTTACCTGATTATAGTACAATCCTAATTCTTGATATCTTGAAGCGGGCGTCATATCATTCTGATTAAAGTATCGTTCTTCTGACAATTTCCAAGCTTCTGTAAAATCTTGAATTTTCTCTTTTACATTATATCTTTTTACATGATGGAAACCAGAATACGCTCTTTCTACAGGATTTCTTAACATGATAATTATCTTAGTGTTTTCTAAGTAATTGTTTTTAATCTTAGGAATTACAATTTCAGGATACATCAAATACATGACGGAAGATTCTCCTCTATATTTTTTATCTCCCCCTTCAAAAAATAAATTTTCATATTCTGATTTTTCAGTAACACCAACAGGAATTCTATCAACTCCTATTTCCTTATTTATTAGATAATGGGGTTCTTTCGGATTGCACATAAAAATATCAGGATGCTGATTTAGATAATTGTGAAGTGAAGTTGTTCCACTTTTTGCAGCTCCTACTATAAACAGATTTGGTTTCCCCATTATTTTGTCCAATTCGTTAAATCTCTATTTAATAAAGTTGATAATTGCTTTACATCCTCTCTAAAAAAATTATTTAACATGATTCTTGTATGACCCTTCATTGGGGTTACTTTATTTGTAGATGGTGTTACAAGATTATTTCTTATTCCTCTTCTTAACCCTTTTGGGATGATTCTTCTAAATATAGATTTAATTGGGTTTTCTTTCATAAAAAGGTATTTCACCTTATCATTTTTCCATCTTTTCCCTCCAACATTATGTCTTGTTACATAATCGATATCTGCATTGTCTGAAATTCCCAAAAACTGATATGTTTTTTTCATTTCATTTTCAGTATCATCCCTAAAATCATCATAGATGATAACGTGAACATTTGAAAAATTTTCTTGAAACGACTTCACCATATCATGATACAATCCCATGTCTTTATACATAACCATAGGAGTTAAATTTCCATCTCTTTCAAGTCTACCATCTTCCATTTCTAATGATTTTTCAAATGAATTTTGTTCTTTAAATCCTCTAGAAACATGTTGAAATGCAGAGTACGCTCTGTCAGCAGGATTTCTTAACATGATAATTATCTTTACATCATTGCCTAATTTCTCCTTTATATTTTTGATCGCATCTTTATAATAATAAAGATATAACACAGTAGACTCACCAACTGCCTTTTCATCTGTTACATCACCAAAAAGACTCTTATATTCCTCCCAAGTCCATACTCCATTATGCAACCTATGTTTTACCAAATCTTTAATTAAAAATCTAGGCTCTTTAACTTTCATTCCTTCAGAATTATATGACGGCATAAACACTTCTGGGTGCTGATTTAAATAATTATGCAAAGAAGATGTTCCGCTTTTTGCAGCTCCTACAATCAGAAAATTTGGTAATTTATTTTTCATCTTTTAATAAATGGGATATAAAATGTATAAAATCCAAACTTCTTTTTAACGACAAAAACCATACTTACGTTCCAAATAATTAAGCTTGACATAGACGCAAAAGCAGCTCCATTAATTCCAACAATATTAAATACAGCTAAAGGGCTTGTATCTGGTATAAGAATTAAATTTAGAGTGACATTTAGTATTGCTCCAACAAACAATATCTTAGCATAAATATTCTGATTTCCTGTCATTTGTAAAATATTTCCAACAGAGCCTGAAAAGGAACTTATTAATCTTCCGCAAGATAAGAATATAAATGCAGTTACCCC
Organism: uncultured Flavobacteriales bacterium; assembly: GCA_905478185.1. GTDB lineage: Bacteria > Bacteroidota > Bacteroidia > Flavobacteriales > BACL11 > UWMA-0277. The sequence goes on from CAJQHO010000001.1 coordinate 78,014, forward strand.
AATTTTAAATTCCTCCCCGAACAATCCTAATAAGAATTCAGGAAAAATAAAGAAAATTACAACAAGCGGTACAGAGGTCCAAAAAATTATTTTAGTGGATTGATGTACTACTTTTTTCAGGCCTTCCATATCATTCTTACCAAACATTTCGGCAAATTTTGGGGAAGCAATACTGTTTATTGACATCAGTGAAACAGCCGCAAACATTGAAAGTTTAAAGGCAGTGTGATAAATCCCTACATCTTCTGAAGTTGTCATATTACCCAACATAAGTTTATCAGTCCAAGCTATAATAAACTGCACTGATTGCGCAAACATTAATGGAATAGAGATTTTCAATATTTCGGAATAACTTCTGACTTCTTTGTCAGCACTTTGCCTACCTTCTGATTTGTTTTTAATCCAATATCTATAAGATAAAAAGGATAAAAAGGCAACTATAGAAACACTAACTAAATAAGCATATACTGGAACCTCCGCATCTGTGGTAAATTGGTAAATTATTACAATGGCAATTACAGAAAAAAGCGATTGCGACATTCTGTAAAAAAAGGAGAATTCCGCTATTCTTTTCAATCCTCTTAAACTCTGATAATGCAACATGAAAAATGCCATTGGCATTACAAAAAATGCATTCAACTGAATATATCTTACATTTGTATTTATTAAATCTGCAATTGGCTCTGATAAAAAATACATCATTAAAGAAGCTACAATTGATGTAAAAGACAAAATAGGAACAACTTGTTTTCTGAAATAGAATATACTTGTCCATTTTTCTTGTAAAGCAAAAGAAGCTATAAAACGAATGGAGGTTGTATCTAATCCTAATTTTGCAAGAAGAGTAAATAATCTTAAAACAGTAATAGCTAAAACATAATCTCCTAGCCCTCTAGCTCCAAATAAATTAGCGATTACTAGTGTAAGAAGATAACCTACTGCTAACCCTCCAAACCTTAAGAAAATTGACACTCCTCCTCCTTTTACTAATTCTGAGAAGTTTTTATCTTTTAATGCTTTTTTTATCTTAGTTTTCATTGGTTAACTTTACCAAAAACCAAGGGTTTAAAAGGTTTTCTTTATTGTATTCTACTGATTTTTCTGTATTATATTGCAAAACTTGAAACCCTGCCATTCTACAAATTGCATCTCCCGCACCCGTATCCCACTCCATTGTAGGTGCATATCTTGGGTATGCATCTGCTTTTCCTTCAGCAACCATACATAATTTAAGAGAAGATCCAACTGCCATAACTTCAACATTACCGTGTTCTTTTTTCTTTTCATCAAAAAACTCTTCTGTTTCTTCTGACATATGAGAGCGAGAACCAACAATAACATAATTCTCTCGCTTATAATCAATCGGAAGCTTATTAGACCTTTCAATTAAATCATCTAAATCAGAAATAACAGCATCTCTACTAATTTTATAAGACCCAAGACCTTCCATTGCAAAATAAAGTTCTTCTTTAACAGGGACATAAATCACACCCATAATTGGATTTCCATTATGGATCAAAGCAATATTCACAGTGAACTCCCCATTTCTTTTTACAAATTCTTTTGTGCCATCTAAAGGATCAACCAACCAAGAGTACTCCCATTTTTTTCTTTCTTCAAAAGAAATCTGAGCTCCTTCTTCACTTAATATAGGGATTTCAGTTTTAAGAAGAAAACTTTCTATTACATCATTACAATTTTTATCTGCAAGAGTTAAAGGAGATTTATCATCCTTATGTTCAACTGCAAAATCAGACGCATATACATCCATGATTGCATGCCCCCCCTCAATGGAAGCATTAATTGCTTTTACTAATAATTCTTTAAAATTCATTTTATTTTTCTATACTTCAGTAGGGTGCCAAATAGTTTTTATTTCTTGAGATCTTTCAATAAAATAAGGTGATTGATTCTTTTGATCTCCCCAATTTTTTCGTTTATATATTTTTACTCTTTTTAAATTTTCTACTGATAGTTTCTCAATCTCATTCAATTCTTTATTATTATGTCCACAATAAATAATTGCATTTACATCCTTGTGTGATGCAAAATGACTTATCAGTTCTTTTCTTTTTCCTGTTAAAATATTTACAACTCCATGAGGAACATCTGAAGTATTTAATACCTCAGCAAATGAAATGCTCACCATTGGATTTTCTTCAGAGGATAAAACAATACAAGTATTCCCTCCAACAATGACTGGAGCAACTACAGAAACCAATCCTAATAATGAAAATTTATTTGGAGCAATTACTGAAACAACTCCCATTGCTTGTGGAACGGAAAAATTGAAATGACTTGACGCAACAGGATTAACCGAACTGAAAATCTGCTGAAATTTATCACTCCAACCTGCATAATAGATTAAACGATCAATACTTTGTTCGACTTCTTTTTTTGCTGCAATTTTTGATGAACCACTCATCATTAACTCATCCATAAATTGTGATTTTCTACCTTCTAACATTTCTGCAATTCTGTACAAAACCTGACCTTTGTTTAGGGCGGATGCGCTTTCCCAAGATTTTTGAACTTTTCTGGCAGCAACTACCGCATTTCTAAAATCCTTCCTGGAAGAAAGGCACATATTTGCTAATAATTCTCCAGTATCATTTTTTACATGGAAATATCTTCCTGATTCTGTTCTCGGGAATTTTCCTCCAATAAAAATCTTATATGTTTTTAAAACGTCTATTCTTTCCATTATTCAAATTTTAAATATGCTTTCAATCCATGCAGCCCGCCTTCTCTACCAAAACCACTTTCTTTAAAACCTCCAAAAGGAGAAGTGGGATCAAATTTATTATATGTATTTGCCCAAACAACACCCGCATTTAATTCTTGTGTAAGTTTGAAAATTTTAGAACCTTTTTCAGTCCAAACACCAGCCGACAAACCGAAAGGAGTATTGTTCGCTTTCTCAATAACCTCATCAATTGTACGGAAAGTTTGAATTGCCAAAACTGGACCAAAAATTTCTTCCTGAACAATAGTATGTGATTGTGAAACATTCAGAAATAAAGTTGGTGGGCACCAATTTCCTTTTTTAGAAATACTACATTTGGACTGGTAAATTTCACCTCCTTCTTCCTGGCCAATTTTTATGTACTTATTTATTGTAGCTAATTGTTCTTTGGAATTTATCGCTCCAATATCAGTATTTTTATCTAGAGGATTGCCAACAATTAATGAAGACATTCTATCTTTCAATTTCTCAATAACTATATTAGCAACACTTTCTTGCACAAAAAGTCGAGAACCTGCACAACAAACATGACCTTGATTAAAAAATATTGCATTAACAATTCCTTCAACCGCTTGATCAATAGCAGCATCTTCAAAAATAATATTAGCTCCTTTACCTCCAAGTTCTAAAGTAGATTTCTTTTTAGTTCCGGAAATACTCTTCTGAATTAACTTACCTACATTTGTAGATCCGGTAAATGCAATCTTATCAATATCCGGATGATTTACTATCTCAGCGCCTGTATTTCCAGCACCAGTTACAATGTTTACAACCCCTTTGGGAAGTCCACTTTCTTGAATAATTTCAGCAAGCTTAAGGGCCGTTAAAGAAGTTGTTTCAGCAGGTTTTAAAACAACTGTATTCCCACAAGCAATAGCTGGAGCTATTTTCCAAGCAGCCATTAGTAGTGGAAAATTCCAAGGGATTATTTGTCCAGCTACTCCTAATGGTTTAGGGGTTTTATTAGGAAAAGCATACTCTAATTTATCTGCCCAGCCCGCATAATAAAAGAAATGATTTGCCGCCAAAGGAATGTCAACATCTCTAGATTCTCTTATAGGTTTTCCTCCATCCATACTTTCAATCACTGCAAATTCCTTTGCTCTTTCTTGTATCATTCTTGCAATTCTAAAAATGTATTTTCCTCTTTCTTTTGCCTTAAGTTTTGACCACCTCCTAAAAGCTATTTTGGCAGATTTTACTGCCAAATCAATATCTTTTTTATTAGCTTCAGAAATCTTAGCAATCACCTCATCTGTTGCTGGATTTATTGTATCAAAATACTTTTTTGAGTTTGATTTTACAAATTCTCCATTTATAAACAAATCATATTTTTCTTTTAATAAAATATGATTTGTACTTTCAGTAGCAGCAGCATAATTCCAAGTTTTACTTAAATTTAATTTACTCATATCTTAATCTTTTGAAAAATAATCTAACGATTGATAATATCCACTTTCTTGTTTTTGAAGTTGCATTAAAACATCATTTGCCAAGCTACTAGCTCCAAATCTAAACAAATCTTTATTCATCCAATCATAACCTAGTGTTTCGTTTAGCATCACCAGATATTGTAAGGCTATCTTAGCTGTAGAGATTCCTCCTGCTGGTTTCATTCCTATTTTTATTCCTGTTTTCTTATAATAATCTTTTATAGCATTTAACATAACAAAAGTAACAGGCATAGTTGCGGCCGGGCTAATTTTACCAGTAGAAGTTTTAATAAAATCTGCTCCTGCATAAATAGCAATATCACTTGCTTTTCTCACGTTATCTAGTGTGTCCAATTCACCTGTTTCCAAAATTACTTTTAAATGCGCCTTACCACAAGCTTCTTTTACTGCTGCTATTTCATCATATACAAAATTATATTCTCCAGCTAGAAACTTTCCTCTTGAGATAACCATATCTACCTCATCAGCTCCTTCATTTACTGCGAATTTTGTGTCACTTAATTTTACATCTAATGTAGATTGCCCACTGGGAAAAGCAGTAGCAACTGAAGCTACATTTATTTTCGTTCCTTCTAATTCTTTTTTGGCAACCCTAACCAAAGTAGGATATACACAAACTGCAGCTACATTAGGAAGGCCTTGCAAAGAATTATGCAAATGACTCGCTTTATAACACAATCTCCTAACTTTATCAGTTGTATCCTTCCCCTCTAAAGTAGTTAAATCAATCATACTTAAGGCCAAATGCAAACCATGTTTTTTTGCAGATGTTTTAATGCTTCTCTTGCAAAAACGATTAACTATTTCTTGCACTCCAAGCTTGTCAATTTTCGGTATTTTTAATAAATCAGGAAAACTCAAAATATTCTGTTCTTTAATAAAGACAAATCTACTATTTTATATGATATATTGCATGCTTTATAATTCATAAATTTTATTAGATTTGACGACTTAAATATGAAAGAGGAGAAAGAAAATATTTTTACCATTTTTGACGACATCCTTCAGAGGGAAGAAAAAGAAGAGTTATTAAATCAAAAATCAAAAGTTGTTTGGATGACTGGACTTTCTGGTTCTGGAAAAACAACTGTAGCTAAAGGAGTAGAAAGATATTTACATTCTCAAGGGATATTAAATCAACTTTTAGATGGAGACAATATCAGAGTAGGAATTAGCAATAACTTATCTTTTTCACCAGAAGATAGAACAGAAAATATTAGAAGAATTGCTGAAGTATCAAAACTTTTTCTGAATTGTGGAGTAGTAACTTTAAACTGTTTTGTAAGCCCAACAATTGAAATCCGAAAGATTGCAGAAAATATAATTGGAGCAGAAAATTTTATTGAAGTATATATCAATGCATCGGTGGAAACTTGTGAAAACAGAGATATTAAAGGACTGTACAAAAAAGCAAGAAAAGGAGAAATAAAAGATTTTACAGGAATAAGCGCTCCATTTGAAGCTCCTGAAAATCCTAAAATAGAAATAAACACATCAGAACTTTCAATAGATGAATCGGTACAGAAAGTTTTGGATTATATTTTACCGATAATAAAAAACAAGTAAAAATGAGTTCGTACAATTTAACACACTTAAAGGAACTAGAATCGGAAGCGATTTTCATCCTAAGGGAAGTGGCAGCACAGTTTGAAAAACCTGTAATGTTATTCTCTGGAGGGAAAGATTCTATTATTATGTTCCACCTTGCCAGAAAGGCATTTCATCCTGGAAAAGTTCCATTCCCTTTAATGCATGTTGATACAGGACACAACTTCCCTGAAACTATTGAATTTAGAGATAGATTAATGGTAGAAACAGGAGAGACTCTTATCGTGAAGTATGTTCAAGATTCAATTGATAATGGCTCGGCTGTTGAAGAAACAGGAATTAATGCATCAAGGAATGGATTGCAAACCGTAACCCTTTTAGAAGGATTAGAAGAAGGAAAGTACGATTGTGCAATGGGTGGAGCCAGAAGAGATGAAGAGAAAGCAAGAGCTAAAGAAAGATTCTTTTCTCACAGAGATGAGTTTGGACAATGGGACCCAAAAAATCAAAGACCTGAACTTTGGAATCTTTTTAACGGAAGAAAGAAAATGGGAGAACATTTTAGAATTTTTCCAATTTCTAACTGGACTGAAATGGATGTATGGCAATACATTTTACATGAAAAAATTGAATTACCTTCATTATATTTCTCTCATAAAAGAGAAGTAGTAAACAGAAATGGAGTACTACTTGGAAAATGTGATTACATTCAACTAAAAGATAGTGAACAATGGGAAGAAAGAACTATTAGATGTAGAACTATTGGAGATATGACTTGTACTGGTGTTGCAGAATCGGATGCCGGTACTTTAGAAGAAATCATTGAAGAAGTTGCATCAACAAGAGTTACTGAAAGAGGTGGCAGAGCAGATGACAAAAGATCGGAAGCAGCCATGGAAGACAGAAAAAAAGAAGG
>CAJQHO010000002.1 GCA_905478185.1 uncultured Flavobacteriales bacterium
CCTTAGCTTATCAAGAGCTTCTTTTGCTACTGGGTCCTGTGCAAATAATGTTGAGCTAATTGCTAATAATAAGATTGTTGTTATTTTATTCATTGTTTCCTAAATTTCTTAATAATTCTTCAAGAGCCATTTCATCTCTTACTAATACCTGTCTTGCTTTACTTCCTTCAAAAGGACCAACTATTCCTGCAGCTTCCAGTTGGTCAATAATTCTTCCTGCTCGGTTATATCCTAATCTTAATTTCCTTTGGATGAGTGAAGTTGATCCTGATTGATGTTTTACTACAACTGCTGCTGCATCTTCAAATAGTGCATCTTTATCATCTAAATCAGCTGTTGAACCAACCGCATCAGCTTCTCCTTCATATTCTGGTAATAAATGAGCATCAGGGTAAGCTCTTTGAGAACCAATAAACTCACATATTTTCTCTACCTCAGGTGTGTCAATAAAAGCACATTGCAAACGAGTTAAATCATTTCCTGTTGAAATAAGCATATCACCCATACCAATTAATTGCTCAGCACCTTTACTGTCCATAATTGTTCTAGAGTCTGTTGTAGAAGAAACTCTAAATGCAACCCTAGCTGGGAAGTTTGATTTAATAAGCCCTGTAATAACATTTACGGATGGCCTTTGTGTTGCAACAATTAAATGGATACCAATAGCACGAGCCAATTGAGCTAGCCTAGCAATAGGAGTTTCAATCTCTTTTCCTGCAGTCATAATAAGGTCAGCAAACTCATCAATAACTAGTACAATATAAGGCATGTATCTGTGCCCGTTATTTGGGTTTAATTTCCTGTTGATAAACTTAGTATTGTATTCCTTGATGTTACGGCATTGAGCCATTTTACAAAGCTCGTATCGTTCATCCATTTCAATGCATAATGAATTTACAGTATTTACAACTTTTTTGGTGTCCGTAATAATTGCATCTTCCTCTCCTGGCAATTTTGCTAAGTAGTGGCGTTCAATTTTATTGAAAAGAGTAAGTTCTACTTTCTTAGGGTCAACCAATACAAACTTAACTTGTGATGGATGCTTTTTGTAAAGCAAAGATGCTAAAATTGCATTTAGCCCTACTGATTTCCCTTGCCCAGTTGCTCCAGCCATAAGTAGATGGGGCATTTTTGCCAAATCAACTACATAGGTTTCATTTGAAATGGTTTTTCCAAAAGCAATTGGCAAGTCCATTTTGCTGTTTTGGAATTTCTCTGACTGTAATACTTCCAGCATAGAAACTGTGTTTTTCTTTGCATTTGGAACTTCAATACCTACTGTTCCTTTCCCAGGTATTGGTGCTATAATTCTTATTCCTTCAGCAGCTAAACTTAGGGCAATATCATCTTCTAAGTTTTTAATTTTAGAGATTCTTACTCCAGCTACAGGTACAATTTCATAAAGTGTAATTGTTGGACCTACAGTTGCTGATATTGATGCAATTCCAATTTTGTAATGCCCAAGAGTTTCAACAATTCTATTTTTATTTTTTTCCAAATCATCTTTATCAATTTCAATTTTACTGCCTCCATAATCGTTCAATAAATCCATGCCTGGCATTTTGAATTTAGACAATTCAAGGGTTGGGTCGTAATCACCTAATTCTTCTAATTTCTTCTCAATCTCAGTTTTGCTTAGTATTTCTTCTGTCTCACCGGTACTTACTTCCATACCTAGCTCTTCCTTTTCTTCTTCCTTTTGTGGATCAACCTGAGGAGTAACTAAAGTGGGTTCTAATGGATTTGCAATTGGCTCAGTTGCTTCACTAATTGTTTCTATTGTAGTTTCTTCTAAAACAGGAGCAGTGGTTTGTTCATTAAAAACTGTAGTTACTTCTTCCTCTTGCGTTTCCTCATTCTTTTTAGGTTTTATCTTTTCAATAAAACTGCTTAATTTTTCTGATGTAATATCAAAAGTTAAAACAAGATAAAGCACTACTGCAGTCAGTAAAAGGAGAGAAGTTCCAATTCCTCCAATTGCTTGATTAAGTAGTTCATTTACAAATATTCCAATTCCACCAGCCGTTATTAATCCTCCAAAAAAATGACGAATAAATACGGGTAAAATAATCATTCCTAGTATGCTGTTGAAAATAAACTTACTTAGTTTAACTTTATTAAACCCAAGGATTTTTAATCCGCTAAGTAAAATGGTTAGAGGTATAAATAGAGCAGATAGTCCAAACCAAAGCTTTATTAACCTGTGAGAAAGTTGAGCTCCTAATCCTCCAATTTGATTGTTAGTGTTATTGTTAAAAATGGTATATCCTTCTGATGTAAGGATGCTGTCATCAGACTTCCAATCTAGTAAATAAGAAATAAAAGCAATAATCATAAGTGCTGATACGAGTACAAGTATAGTTGCAAATATTTTCTGATTATTAGAGTCAAGAAAAGGAGCTTTGATTTTTCCCCAATCTATCTTCTTAGATTTTTTTACTTTTAAATTAGTTTTTGCCATATAGTCATCAAAAATACAAATGAATTGTACTTTTTTATGCTAGTAATAACATATGTTTTAGCATTATATTGTTAATAAATGTTAAAGTTAAAACAATGATTGCTGTATAGTATAAAACATTAAATTTGCATACGAAATGTTTAAGATAAATATACATAACGAAACTGCAGCTTTAAAAGCTGTTGTTGTTGGTATTGCTGATGATTTTGGTGGTATTCCTAAGCTGGAGGATTGCTATGATCCAAAATCAAGAGAGCATGTAGTTGCAGGGACTTTCCCTTCAAATGATGATTGTATTTTAGAAATGAATGCTTTAGTTTCTGTGTTTGAAAAGTATGATGTAAAAGTTTATCGTCCAGAAAATATTAAAGGATTGAATCAGATTTTTAGTAGAGATATTGCTTTTGTAATTGAGGATAAGTTGATTTTACCAAATATTATTGAAGATAGAGCAAAAGAAGTTGATGCAATTAGTAATGTGTTTTCCCAAATTTCTGAGGAAAACAAAATAGAAATGCCAATTGAGGCTATGGCAGAAGGTGGTGATATAATGCCTTGGAATGATTATATTTTTGTTGGATATTCTGAAAAGGAGGATTTTGATAAATATACAGTTGCTCGTACCAATAAAACTGGACTTGATTTTTTGACTGAGACTTTTCCAAATAAAATAGTGAAAGGTTTTGAACTCAACAAATCGGATATTGACCCAAGAGAAAATGCCTTGCACTTGGATTGTTGTTTTCAGCCTATAGGAAAAAATATGGCTATTATTTATAAGGGAGGTTTTAAGTGTTCAGCAGATGTTGAGTTTTTAGTAACTTATTTTGGTGAGGAAAATATAATTGAAGTAGATAAAGAAGAAATGTATAATATGTATTCAAATATATTTTCAATTTCAGAAGAAGTGATTGTGTCAGAAAAAGGATTTACAAGATTGAATGAGAGCTTAAGAAAAAGAGGATTTACAGTAGAAGAAGTTCCTTATGCCGAGATAGCGAAAATGGAAGGGCTTTTAAGATGTTCAACAATGCCGTTAATTAGACAATAATGAAACAGATTACAAATTCAATAATGATGATAAAGCCGGTAGGCTTTAGGTACAATGAGCAAACTGCTGTTAATAATTATTATCAGCAGGTATTGGATAATTTAACGGATGAACAAACCCAAGAAAAAGCGTTAAATGAGTTTAATACATTTGTAGATAAATTAAGAAATGTAGGAGTGAATGTGGTTGTAATTGAGGATACAGAATATCCTGATACTCCAGATTCTATTTTCCCTAATAATTGGGTTTCATTACATAGTAATGCTATGATAGGACTGTATCCTATGTGTGCTGAAAATAGGAGAGATGAAAGAAGGGAGGATATCTTTGATACTCTAGTTGATGAATATGGTTTTACTATTGAGGGAATAAAGGATTTTACGGAATTTGAAGAGCACGATAAGTATCTGGAGGGTACGGGTAGCATGGTGTTGGATCATGTAAATATGATTTGTTATGCTGCTATTTCTATCCGTACGGATGAGATTGCCGTAATGCAGTTTTGTGAAGAGTTTGGTTATCGTCCAATATGCTTTACGGCCAACCAAGATGTAGAGGGTGAGCGTATGGCAATTTACCATACTAATGTAATGATGTGTGTGGCAGATACTTTTGTAGTAATTTGCTTGGACACCATTGATGATGAAGCTGAAAGAGAGCATGTGTTAGAAGCGCTTACAGAAACAGGAAAAGAAATTATTGAGATTACTGAAGCTCAAAAGCATAGATTTGCAGGAAATATGTTGCAAGTGATGGGAGATAAGCCTTACCTTGTGATGTCTAACTCGGCTTATAGTAGCCTAACAGAAGAACAAAAAATAGATATTGAAAAACACTGTCCTATTTTATATAGTTCACTAGATACTATTGAGGCGTGTGGTGGCGGTAGTGCAAGATGTATGATGGCAGAAATATTTTTACCAAAACAAAAGTAATGATAGAAGAAATTTTAAAACAAGAAATAGAAAAATGTTTAGCTGCATTGTATTCAGCAACTGAACAAAGTATTCAATTTCAAAAAACCATAAAGGATTTTGAAGGAGATATTACTTTAGTAGTTTTTCCATTATTGAGGGCTTCAAAAAGAGGACCAGAACAAACTGCCGAACAGATAGGAGAATACCTAAAGGAAAAGGTTATTGAGGTTGCTGATTTTAATGTGGTAAAAGGATTCTTGAATTTAGAAATTACGCAAGAATATTGGTACAATCAATTTGTTACCGCTTATAATACTGATGATTATGGAGTAGTAAGTTCAGTTGAGAATGCTCCTACTTATTTGGTTGAATATTCATCTCCTAACACTAACAAGCCACTTCATTTAGGGCATATAAGAAATAATTTATTAGGTTATTCTGTAGCTGAAATTATTAAGGCTAGTGGGAAGAATGTGAAAAAAGTTCAAGTCATTAATAATAGAGGAATTCATATTTGTAAGTCAATGGTTGCTTGGCAAGATTTTGGGAATGGAGAAACTCCAGAAAGTAGTGGCTTAAAAGGAGATCATTTGGTTGGAAAATATTATATAGAGTTTGATAAGAATTATAAGAAAGAAATTGCTGATTTAGTTGCTGATAAAATGGAACTCAAAGATGCAGAGAAACAAGCACCTATTTTTAAGAAAGCTCAGGAAATGTTGAGAAGTTGGGAAGCAAAAGAACGAATTGTAATTGCTCTTTGGAAGAAAATGAATGGATGGGTTTATTCTGGTTTTGAATCAACATACAAAAGGTTAGGAGTTGATTTTGATAAGAACTATTATGAAAGTGACACTTATTTGCTAGGAAAAAAAGTAGTAGAGATTGGCCTTGAAAAAGGTGTGTTTTATAAAGAAGAAGATGGTTCGGTATGGATAGATTTATCGGCTGAAGGATTGGATAAGAAAATTATTTTGCGTTCGGATGGAACGGCTGTTTACATGACTCAAGATATTGGAACGGCTATACAAAGACATGAAGATTTCGCTTTCTCAAATATGGCATATACGGTAGGGAATGAACAGGATTACCATTTCAAAGTTTTATTCTTAATTCTTGATAAATTAGGATATGATTGGGCGAAAAGCTGTTATCATTTATCGTACGGAATGGTTGATTTGCCAAGTGGAAAAATGAAATCACGTGAAGGTACAGTGGTTGATGCTGATGAGTTGATGGATGGAATGGTAAGTACGGCTAAAGGAATTGCTAAGGATTTAGGCAAATTGGATGGAATGACTGATCAAGAAGCAAATGAACTTTATGAAATAGTTGGTATGGGAGCACTTAAGTATTTTATGCTAAAGGTTGATCCTAGAAAGCGTATGCTTTTTGACCCTAAAGAATCAATTGATTTTAATGGGAATACTGGTCCTTTTATACAATATACTTACGCTCGTATTCAATCGCTTAAAAGAAAACATAATGCTGAGGTGGTAATGCCAAGTGCAGTAAATATTACAGCTAAGGAACAAGAGATTATAAAGTTATTGACTGAATTTCCTGCTGTGATACAAGAAGCTGCAGCTAATTATAGCCCAGCACTTGTGGCTAATTATGTTTATGATTTAGTAAAGGAGTACAATACTTACTACCAGAATATGGCTATACTAACTGCTGAAAGTGAAGAACTGATTAATTTCCGATTAGGCTTATCGGTTAAAGTTGGTGAAGTTATTAAAACTTCAATGAGGTTACTAGGAGTTAATGTTCCTGATAGGATGTAAAGAAGTAATTTAGAGTATAAAAAAGCCGAGCATTTGCTCTGCTTTTTTTATTGTTATTTTAATACAATTAGTTTTTTACTGTACTTTTAGGTGCGGCATCTAAAATTTCATCATTTGCATTTTCTGAAAACTGAGCAAAGTTTTTATTAAATGCGTCAGCTAATTCATTCGCTTTCGAATTGTAAGCATCTTTGTCAGTCCAAGTGTTCTTAGGGCTTAAAATCTCAGAAGGAACATCGGGGCAGGCAGTTGGCACTTGTAAGCCAAATACTTCATGCGTATTGTATTCAGCATCCTCCAATTCTCCATTTAGGATAGCTGTAATCATAGCTCTTGTGTATTTCAAAGAAATACGCTTGCCAACACCATAAACTCCGCCTGACCAACCTGTATTGATTAGCCAAACATTTACATTGTGCTCTTGCATTTTATTTCCTAACATTTCAGCATATTTTGTTGGATGTAAAGGCATAAATGGTGCACCAAAACAAGCTGAGAATGTAGTTTGCGGTTCAGTAACTCCAGCTTCTGTTCCTGCAACCTTAGCTGTGTATCCCGATATAAAGTGATACATTGCTTGTCCTGCTGTTAGCTTAGATACAGGAGGTAAAACCCCAAAAGCATCAGCTGTAAGGAAGAAAACATTTTTTGGATTTTTTCCTAAAGATGGTTTTGCAATTTTATCAATATGATGAATTGGGTAACTTACTCTTGTATTCTGAGTAATAGTAGTATCTTCAAAATTCACCTCATTTGTTCCTTCAAAAAAGGAGATATTTTCCAATAATGCTCCTGACCTAACAGCAGTAAAAATATCAGGTTCTTTTTCAGCAGATAGGTCAAGACATTTTGCATAACAACCTCCTTCAAAGTTGAATACGGTATCTCCACTCCAACCATGCTCATCATCCCCAATTAAGTTTCTATTTGGATCAGCCGAAAGGGTAGTTTTTCCTGTTCCTGAAAGTCCAAAGAATACAGCAGTATCACCACCTTTACCAGTATTGGCACTACAGTGCATTGAAAGTACATTCTTTTGATGTGGAAGAATAAAGTTTAAAGCAGAGAAAATTCCTTTCTTGATTTCACCAGTATAACCAGTTCCTCCTATAAGAATAATCTTTTCTGTAAAGTTTAATATAGCAAAATTATGCTGACGAGTTCCATCTACTTCAGCATCTGCCATAAATCCTGGTGCATTTAGGATAGTCCATTCTGCATCAAAATTCTCAATTTCAGTATCAGTAGGTCTTAGGAACATGTTGTAAGCAAACATATTACTCCAAGCATATTCATTTACTACACGAATATTCATTCTGTATTTTTCATCAGCACATGCATAAGCATCTCTTACATAAAGCTCTTTCTCGCTTAAGTAGTTCAATACTTTTTGGTGTAATGCGTCAAATTTATTTTCGTCAAAAGATAAGTTAACATCTCCCCACCAAACTGATTCTTCAGTAATAGCATCACGGACAATAAAACGATCCATTGGAGATCGGCCAGTAAACTCGCCTGTGTTAATGTTGATTGCTCCTGTAGAAGTTAGAGTTGCTTGTCCTTTTTCAATTGAAATGCTTGCTAATTCCTTTGGAGATAAATTCCAGTGTGCAGTTGCATTTTTTATTCCTAAATCAGAGATGGTAGCATTGTTAGCTCGCTTGCCTGTTTCGGTCATAATCGTTTTTTCGTTTTGGTTTTATGGGAGGCAAAGGTAAAGATTAATCCTTTATACAATTAAATTAACCCTGTTTTTTAATGCTAAAGAATAACATTATCCATGCGCTTATTAACAATAGCCCTCCTATTGGAGTGATTGGTCCTAAAAAAGATAATGAAAACCCTAAGATGTCCTGGAGACTTAATAGGTAGATAGAGAAAGAAAAACAACAAATTCCTGTAGTCATTAAATATAGACTTCTATTCAGTTTTGGATTAAATTTTTCAGTATTTAATGCTAAAAATAAAATTGCTAGAGCATGAAAAAATTGATACCTCACTCCAGTTTCAAAAGAATGTAATTGGTTTTCAGTAAGAATTTCTTTTAAAGCATGAGCGCCTAAAGCTCCTAATGCAACTGCTGTTACTGCAAAAAATATTGCAATATTCATAAATTTATCTGTTGTCATTTTACTTTCTTTAGTCAAGCAAAAATAATACTTTAGCCATTAAATTTTATAAAACAAATGAAAAAGATATTAGTAATAGGGGCGGGCAGGTCGGCAGTAACATTAATTAAGTATTTGATGGATAATTCGTCAGCTAATAATTGGCTAGTTACAGTGGCTGATTTTTCTATAGAATTGGCCGAAAATGCAGCTGGAAATCATAATAACAGTAAAGCAATTTTCTTTAATGTTACGGATGAAAAGCAAAGAGAAAGTGAAATAGAAAATGCTGATATTGTTATTTCAATGCTGCCAGCAAGTTTACATATTACGGTAGCTAAGGATTGCGTTCGATTAGGTAAAAACTTAGTTACCGCATCTTATGTTTCTCCTGAAATTGCTGAGCTTGATGAGCTTGCAAAACAAGCTGGAATTTTGTTATTAAATGAAATTGGTTTGGATCCAGGAATTGATCATATGTCGGCAATGCAAGTGATAGATGAAATTAAAGAAAATGGGGGAGTACTTACTTCTTTTAAATCATTTTGTGGTGGTTTAGTACATCCTGATTATGATAATAACCCTTGGAATTATAAATTTACTTGGAACCCTAGAAATGTAGTTTTAGCAGGGCAGGGTACTGCACAATACATAGAGAATGGTGATTATAAATACATTCCTTATACGAGTTTGTTTGAGCGTACTGAATATATGGAAATACTTGATGCAGGAGAGTTTGAAGGTTACGCAAATAGAGATTCACTTTCTTATAGAAAATCTTACGGATTAGATGATATCCCTACACTCTTTAGAGGAACATTGAGGAGAAAAGGATATTCAGAGGCTTGGAACATTTTTGTTCAGTTAGGAATGACTGATGACACTTATAAGTTAGAAAATTCAGCAGGTATTAGTAATAGAGAGTTTATAAATATGTTCTTGTCTTTTGATGATGCTTTAACGGTTGAAGAGAAATTATGCAAGCAATTTAATTTGACTACTACTTCAGTAATTTTCCAGAAGTTAGTTTGGTTAGGTGTTTTTTCTGAAGATAAAGTAGGAATGGAAAATGCTAGTGCAGCTCAAATTTTACAAGCAATTTGTGAAATAAAATGGACACTTGGAACTGAGGATAAAGATATGATTGTGATGCAACATCAGTTTGAATATGTGCAAAACGGAGAGCAAAAGAAATTAAATTCTTCTTTGTTAGTTTTTGGTGATGATTCTAGATATACATCTATGGCTAAAACAGTTGGTTTGCCAGTTGCAATTGCAACTAAATTAATTTTAAGTGGTGCAATAAAGTCAACTGGAGTAAAAATACCGACTACTAAAGATATTTATGTTCCTGTGTTAAAAGAGTTAGAAGAAAACGGTATTAACTTTGTGGAGGAGTTAGTTTAAGTCTAACAATTCTTCAGGAATTTCTACTTCCATAATTTCTTCTTTTGGATCAATTCCTTTTACAAATTTTTCGTGCATAGGAAAGCAAAATTCTACTCCATCCTTTTCAGCATAAATTAATTGTTGTGAAGTTTGTGAATTTATGTAGGTAATTTTTCCTAATTTTCCAAAGTTAATATCAAATACAGTATAGCCGATTAGTTTCTTTTCGGTAATGTCAGTTTCATCAGTTTCTGGTAGCCATTCCTTTGGTAGATAAACTTTCCTTTTAAGGATTTTTAGTGCTTCCTTTTCAGAATTAACATCCTCAAAATTTACTAAAACAACATTTGGCTTTGTTGGTCGAGCTCTGTCAATAAAGTATGGGATGAGCTCATTTTTTTGCTCAATTAAAAAGTAATCAAGCTTTGAAAAATCAAAAGGGATGTCATCATCATTATAGATATTGACATCCCCTTTATAACCATGCAATTTAAAAACTGTTCCGAATAAGAAGCAATCTTTCTTTTGCATTATATGAGTATTAAGCTTCTTCTGTTTTTTCTTCAGTAGCAGTAGTTTCTTCTGCTTTTGGCTCTTCTACTGTTTCTTCAGCAGCAGGAGTTTCTTCAGCTACCACTTCCTCAGTAATAGACTCTTCAGTTGCAGGAGTTTCTTCAGCTACCACTTCCTCAGTAGTAGACTCTTCAGTTTCAGGAGTTTCTTCAGCTACCACTTCCTCAGTAGTAGACTCTTCAGTTTCAGGAGTTTCTTCAGCTACCACTTCCTCAGTAGTAGACTCTTCAGCAGCAGGAGTTTCTTCAGCTACCACTTCTTCAGTAGTAGACTCTTCTACCATTGGAGAGTTTTTAAGGGCAATTGCAGTAGCTCTTTCATCACTTTTAGCTTTTTCAGCAGCTAATGCAGCTTTTTCAGCAGCAATTGCAGCTTTTTCTAATCCTGATTTTTTATCAGCAACTTGTCCTTCTTTATTTTCCATCCAAGCAGTAAATCTTTTTTCTGCTTCTTCCTCATTAAAAGCACCTTTAGCTACACCAGCCATTAAGTGTTTTTTCATCATTACACCTTTATAGGATAAAATTGCTCTTGCAGTATCAGAAGGTTGTGCACCTTTTAATAACCATTCAACTGCTCCGTCAAAGTTTATATCTATTGTTGCAGGATTTGTATTAGGATTATAAGTTCCTAATTTTTCAATAAATCTTCCGTTTCTTGGTGATCTAGTGTCTGCTACTACAATGTGGTAAAATGCTTGTTTTTTTCTACCGTGTCTTGCTAATCTAATTCTTGTTGCCATTTTTCTTTTTAATTTGGTTAAACCAACTCTGTGGTTATTCCTCATTATTGAGGGGCTGCAAAAATAGAAATCTTTTGTAATATACAGCTAAAAAGAGTAGTTTTTTATTTTTTGATTTTGAGCTGCTATTTATAGTGTTAAAATAAGAATATTTTTATTACTTTTGCAGTCCTAAATTTTAAAATATATTGAAGATGACTGCTAAAGGAAAGGGTAAGATATCAAAGAATGATTTTAAGCAAACTATTCTTGCTGATTATAGACTAGCTGCTGAAGTTAGAGAGTCTGGAGCTCAGGGTAGAAGAGATGTTTTGTCAGGAAAAGGGACTTTTGGTATTTTTGGTGATGGTAAAGAATTAGCTCAAATTGCTCTTGCAAAAGTTTTTAGAAATGGAGATTTTCGTGCAGGATATTATAGAGATCAGGCGTTAATGACTGCATTGGGGCAATATTCTCCAAAGCATATGTTTTCTGCACTTTATGCTGATCCTGAATTAGAAAGAGAGCCATCTTCAGGTTCACGTCAAATGATGAATCATTTTGGCACTCGTTTTTTAAATGATGATGGAAGTTGGAAAAATTTAATGGAGCAGAATAATTCTACTTCTGATATGGCTTGCTTGGCATCTCAATTTCCTAGGTTAGTTGGTTTAGCACAAGCGTCTCAGGTTTATAGAGACAACCCAGAGCTTGCAAAAAACAAACCAGGATTTACAAATGGTGGAAATGAAATTGCTTTTGCAACTATTGGGAATTCATCTTGTGCAGAAGGGCATTTTTGGGAAGCTATAAATGCAATTGGGGTATTACAAGTTCCTGCTATTATTTCTATTTGGGATGATGCTTATGGAATTTCAGTTGCTAATGATGTGCAAATGACAAAATCAGATGTGTCTGCAGTTTTATCAGGTTTCCAAAGAGATGAAAAAGGTGCTGGTTATGAGATTATAAAAGTAAATGGTTGGGATTATCCTGCACTTATAGAAGTTTACGAAAAAGCAGAAAAATTAGCAAGAGAAGAGCATATCCCTTCTATTGTTCATGTTGTAGAAATGACTCAACCTACAGGGCATTCTACTTCTGGTTCTCATGAAAGATATAAAAGTAAGGAAAGAATGCAATGGGAAAAAGATTTTGATTGTAATCTTAAATTTAGAGAGTGGATTGTTGAGAGTGGTGTAGCAACTAAAGAAGAAATTGCAACTATTGATAAAGAAGTTGTTGCTTTTGTGAAAGTTCAGAAAAAAGAAGCTTGGACAGAATTTCAAGCTCCTATCAAAGAAGAGTTAAAAGAAGTTATTTCTATTTTCAATTCTATTTCAGCACAAGTTAATATTCCTGAAATTGCAGATTGGATTAAAGATTTAAATCAATCAGCAATGTTTGGTTTATTCAGAAGAAATTTCATGAGTAAAGCAAGAATGTTATTGGGGATGATTGTAAATGAAAATATCCCTGAAAAAGCAACTTTACGTAATTTTATAAACAGGATTAATTCTGAAAATTATGAAAGATATAACACTAAACTGTATAATGAAACAGCTACATCAGCACTTAAAGTTGAAGAAGTAAAGCCTACTTATAGTTCTGATTCTGAGGAGGTAGATGCAAGAATTATTCTAAGAGATAATTTCCATCATATGTTTGATGCGATACCAGAAGCAATGATTTTTGGTGAAGATGTTGGTAAAATTGGTGGTGTAAATCAAGGTGTGGAAGGATTGCAAGATAAATTTGGTGAAAGTAGAGTTGCAGATACAGGAATTAGAGAAGCTACAATTATTGGGCAAGGTATTGGTCTTTCATTAAGAGGGTTGAAGCCAATTGCAGAAATGCAATATTTGGATTATGTGATTTATGGTTTCCAACCAATGGTTGATGATATCGCATCTTTGCATTATAGAACTCATGGAGGACAAATTACTCCTTTAATTATTCGTACAAGAGGGCATAGATTAGAAGGGATTTGGCATTCAGGTTCCCCAAT
>CAJQHO010000003.1 GCA_905478185.1 uncultured Flavobacteriales bacterium
TAAAATTGCAGGACCACAAGTTGCAGTAGAAAAAGAAATCCTTTCTCAGGTTTATAAACTGATTGGATATGATAAAAATGCAGGAGGAACTTTTCCAACAGGAGGAAGTATGAGCAACTTCATGTCATTAGTAATGGCTAGAGATAAAGTAAATGTTGAGATAAAGTATAGAGGTATTAATGAAAAATTGATTGCTTATACATCAGAAAACTCTCATTACTCAATTGCAAAAAATGCATCCTTTACAGGATTAGGTAAAGATAATGTTCGTTATATAAAATCAGATGGACAGGGAAGGATAAATATTGATGCCTTTAAAAATCAAGTTGAAGATGACATTGCAAATGGCTTTGTCCCTTTTTATATAAATGCAACTGCAGGGACAACTGTTTTATGTGCGTTTGACAATATTGAGGAGTTGGCACCAATTTGTAAGAAAAATAATATTTGGTTGCATCTAGATGGGGCATTTGGCGGATCAGTTATTTTTAGTAAAAAGTACAATCACTTGGTAAAAGGAATTGCGCAAACAGATTCGTTTTGTTTTAATGCTCATAAAACTTTAGGAGCTCCATTAAGCACTTCCACTTTAGTAGTAAAAGATAAGCATGACCTTTATAATTCATTTAATAATGATGCTACTTATTTGTATCAAACACATGATGAAGATTTTAATTTGGGGCAAACTTCTTTTGAGTGTGGAAGAAGAAATAATGCACTTAAGTTTTGGACTATGTGGAAGGCAATCGGCACAAATGGAATTGCTAAAATAGTTGAGCATGAATTTTCATTGGCTGATAATGCTAGAAATTATGTAACTTCTAATTCTGATTATACATTGTATAGTTTTAAAGACTCACTATCAGTTTGTTTTAATTACAAAGATTTTGACCCGGAAGATTTGTGCACGAAACTTTATGAAAGCAATACTTTAATGGTAGGTTTTGGCCATTTTCATGATAATGGATTTGTAAGGTTGGTAACGATAAATGGAGAGAATACTCATGAAGATTTAAAACACTTTTTTAATGTTTTAGAAAAATTTGCTAATGAAAATGCTGACTCTATAAAAAGGATATCATAATAAATGCAAAACGATTTTATAATTACCCTAGCATGGCCAGAAGGAATGGTAAAAGCTTCAGGAGCTTGGTATGATAATATTCTATCTCAAGATGGTAAGTACAGGGTTGGTCATTCTGCATTGGCACTTGTCAATTCCACTACAAATAAAGTGCATTATTTTGATTTTGGAAGGTATCATACTCCAGAAGGGTATGGTAGAGTAAGAGATATAGAAACTGACCAAGATATTGCTGTAATTGATGCTGAAATATCTGAGAATAAGATTGCAAATATTGATGAGATACTTTTATATCTATCACAAATGAAGGCTACACATGGTGAAGGAAAAATGTATGCTGCAGTTCTAAGTAATGTAGATTTTAAATCAGCTTTTAATAAAGCAAAAGGAATGCAAAAAAAAGGCATGTTACCATATGGACCTCTTGTTAGGCCAGGCACAAATTGTTCCCGTTTTGTTGCAAAAGTAATTATTGCGTCAGAACCCTCTTTTATTAAAAAGTTAAGACTTAAATATCCTTTTTGTATTTCTCCATCTCCCAAAAGAAATGTAAGTATTTCAAACAATCACTATTATGTAGTAGAAAATGGAGTGATCATTGAAGTTAAAAAGAGTAAATTAGAGTCTTACTTTACATCTATAGAAAGATATGAATAGACCACAAAAAATTTCAGGCAAAGCTCAACTCATAAAAGGAAATGGAGCAAGCTCTTGGTTCACAATTGTAGAAGAAAATGAACTTTTTAGAATAGAAAGATTTTCTACTGATGGAGAATTAGAATGTTCCAGATTATTTGCTGTAACACCAAGTAGCTTTGATGTAAAACAACCATTTGAATTTACTTATCTTTCCCACTGCAAGCAATGTACAATCATACAAAATGAAATAACATATAAATTTTATACTAATGAATATTAAAGTATATGGTGCCGACTGGTGCCCAGATTGCGTAAACACAAAGAATTTCTTAAACTCAAAAGGAGTTGAATTTGAATACATTGACATAACTGACAATGAACAGGCAATAGCGCTTGTTGAGCAAATAAATAATGGGAGAAGAGTCATCCCTACTTTGTTAGTAGATGGTAAAACTTATACGAATCCAGGTATTGCTGGATTAATGAAAATTATCGCATAATAAAAAGTATGTTTACACTCTCAAAACCTACTAAATGAGCGACTCAATAAAGCACGAATGTGGTGTAGCAATGTTAAGATTGTTAAAACCATTAGATTTTTACCAAAAGAAATATGGAACATCACTTTACGGATTAAACAAGATGTATTTGTTGATGGAAAAGCAACACAACAGAGGGCAAGATGGGGTAGGATTGGCTAATGTAAAGCTAGATGTAGAAGCAGGAAAAAGATACATTAGCAGGAAAAGATCGGTAGCAACTAACCCAATACAAGATGTGTTTAAGCAAGTAAACAGAAGGTTTGTTGAACTTGAAGAAAACGACCCTGAAAAATTAAAAGATCCAAACTGGATGAAAGATAATCTGCCATTTACAGGTGAGTTATTTTTAGGACACTTAAGATACGGTACTTTTGGAGAAAATACCATTGAACAATGTCATCCTTTTTTAAGACAAAATAATTGGAAAACACGGAATGTTGTTTTAGCAGGCAACTTTAACATGACAAATGTTGATGAGCTGTTTAATCAATTAGTTGACTTAGGGCAGCACCCAAAACAAAAAGCGGATACCGTTACAATATTGGAAAAAATTGGTCATTTCTTAGATGAGGCAAATGATGAGATTTACTATCAACATAAAGATAAATTCTCTAAAAAAGAGATTACTAAAGTAATTGAAGAGGAGTTGGATTTACAAGATATCTTAACACAATCCGCAAAGTATTGGGATGGAGGTTATGTAATGTGTGGCTTGATGGGACATGGAGATGCTTTTGCATTGAGAGACCCAAATGCTATTCGCCCAGCATATTATTATAAAGATGATGAGATTGTTGTAGTTGCATCAGAAAGACCAGTTATACAAACTTCATTTAATGTAAATATTGAAGATGTTAAGGAAATTAAAAGAGGGCATGCACTCATCATTAAAAAGGATGGTACAGTTGAAGAAAAACAAGTTCGTGAGCCATTAGAAAGAAAAGCTTGTTCTTTTGAGCGTATTTAT
The DNA here is from genome assembly GCA_905478185.1 of uncultured Flavobacteriales bacterium. Lineage (GTDB taxonomy): Bacteria > Bacteroidota > Bacteroidia > Flavobacteriales > BACL11 > UWMA-0277. Next base: position 3,233 of record CAJQHO010000003.1, read on the forward strand.
TTTTCAAGAGGAAATGATGCCGGAATTTATAATGAAAGACTAGAATTAGGTAAGCGTATCTTTCCAAAGGTATTAAAGTCTATAAGTAATGATGTAAAGAATACTGTTTTCTCTTATATTCCCAATACTGCTGAGGTATCTTACTTTGGTTTATTAAAAGGATGTCATGCTTACTTAAATGAAGTAAAAACAAAGAAGATTAAGGAGCTAGGTAATAATCCTTGTCATGATGAAATTGCTAAAATTATGGAAATTTCTCCAAGAGCTGAAAAGATAGCAATTAAGGATGCAAAATTGAGAACCTTCATTACTTCTGATGATAGTAGAGATGATTTGGTTGCTCATGTTTATGATGTTACTTATGGTACCGTAAAGCCTACTGACAATCTGGTTATGATTGATGATAGTATTGTAAGAGGAACTACCTTAAAGCAATCAATTATTAGAATATTGGACCGTTTAAATCCTAAGAAAATTGTAGTTGTTTCTTCCGCTCCACAGATTAGATATCCTGATTGTTATGGAATTGATATGGCAAAAATGGGTGATTTTATTGCCTTTAATGCAGCTGTAGAATTATTGAAAGACACTAAACAAGAACATATACTTACGGAGGCATATGAAAAGTGTAAAGCACAAGCTCATATACCAAAAGAGGAGATGGTAAATCATGTACAGGCGATATACAAGCCTTTTACTGCTGAAGAAATTTCGTCTAAGATAAGTGAGCTATTGACTCCTAAAGGAACGAATGCTGAGGTGGAAATTATCTACCAATCTATTTCGGATTTACACGCTTCTTGCCCTGATCACCAAGGAGACTGGTACTTCACAGGAAACTACCCAACACCAGGAGGAGTGAAGGTAGTAAATAAAGCCTTCATGAATTACATGGAAGGAAATAACGCTAGAGCTTATTAAGCTCTTTTAGTAACTAATTTATACCCAAGATAACCCATAGGAATGTAGGCTACAATTAAGTCAGTGCAAATAAACCATACTGGTGCCGGCAATAGGAATACCATGGCAACACCACCAATTAGAAAGAAAATGCCAATACTAAGAGCAATAGGTAACTGGTAGGAAACAGCAATTAAACTTGCAACAAGGGAGCCTGCTAATGCACCTAGTGCGTGTGCTAAAAATGGGAAGATGAAGTTACTCAGCTCCCAATTCAATGCATTCATAGGATCAAAACCTTCAGGGACAGGAATAAGATTCCCACCTAGAATGATAAGCCCCATATTCACTGACATCCCTACAAGTACACCAACTATTACGGCTACTATATTCCTTAACATATTTTCTAATTTTTGGTAAATATAAAAAAAGCCCCACCAAATTGGTAGGGCTTTTTTATTATATGTGAGAAGGATTATCTTTTCTCAGTAGTATACACATTATTGTGCCACCAGAATCTTTGTTCTTTTGATGAACCATATTGTTCAACAGCCATATCAAATGCTGAACCGAAAGAATGCATATCGAATACTGGTAATTGAGATCCTAAATATTCTTTAAGCTCTAATTCCTTAACTATAGTGTTAGGGTCTTCCAAAGCAGTTTCGATAGCTGCAGCTGCTAACTCTTCTTCAGTCATCATTTCAGCATGCTTAGGCGCCATAGTCATTTCATCAATTAAGTGAGTTGCCCCAGCATACTTATCAATAATGAACATAGTGTATCTGATGTCTACAGAAATAGTTCTTTGAATTTCTTTTTCAAAAGCGATATCACCACTCATAGCTTCCCAGTTACCATCAAAAGCAGTACCAACAATTTCTCCCCAAGCATTAATAACAGGAGAACCAGAGTTACCACCAGTAATATCATTATTAGAAATAAAGTTAATTCTTAAGTTGCCATCTTTATCAGCATATTGCCCGTAATCACCAACTTCATAAAGTTCTTTTAATCTATCAGGAACTTGGAATTCTTCTGATGTAGCATCTTCTTTTTGCATAATGCCATCAATAGTAGTAAAGTAATCATAATGCATAGCCTCACCAGGATTGTAATCACCTACATTACCATAAGTTGCTCTCATAGTTGAGTTAGCATCTGGATAGTAAGTTTTATCAGGATTCATTTCTCTTAATCCAGCAATAAATAATCTGTTTCCTTTAGTTAATTCTTCTCTTACAATTGCTCTTTTAGGAGAAATTTGCTCAATGTATTGGTTATAAATTGACATTAAAGTTTTGTAAGCAGGGTCCCTTTCAATTCTAGTTGAAGATGGGTTTTCTAAGAATGCAAAGAATTTATCTCTACTAGAAAATACTGATCTTTTAAAGGCATTTTTAGCATACCAATCAAAATCTAACTTTTTGAAACCAAATAATTGATTTTCAATTTTCTTAAATACAGGAGCATGTTGGGTTTTAGGCACATTGTAGTAGTACATCTCCAACATAGATGCAAATAATTCCTGATCAACTGATGTGTTATAATCTTTATAAAATTCTTTTGCCTCTTTTTTAATTGCTCTAATAGCAACATTTCTCTCTTTTCCTTCCTTAGGTAAAGATGCAATTGCTCTATTCATTTTAAACGACCAGTACATAATTTCTGACCCCATAAATACAGCTTCATTTAAGTAAGTTCTATTTAAAGCAATTTTCTGATTTGTTTTGTAGGCGCTTTCAATTAAATTTAAAGCTTCACCATACTTTTCAATTCTTGCTTCATCTTCAGCTACCCAAGCTCTGAATTCATCTTCAATAGCAACTTTTTTATCATAAACCTTCATTGATTTTAACCCTTTAGATTGACCAATAAAGTATTTCCAATAGTTAGAAGTTTGCGCATATTTAGCAGCATACTGAATTTTAGTTCTTTTACTAGCATCCATCCCAACTTTCATAATTGCCAACTTCTCATCACGGATATCAACAGTAGTTTGATTCGTAATATCTAAAGCTTCTTTTACTCCATAAGAAGTTAAGTATCTGTCAGTACTTCCAGGGAAACCAAAAATCATAGTATAGTCACCATTTTCAACTCCATTTAATTGGATCGGTAAGTGGTGTTTTGGTTGGTAAGCAACATTTTCGACTGAGTACTCAGCAGGAGTTCCATCAGGAGCACAGTAAATTCTGTAAAGTGCAAAATCTCCAGTATGTCTTGGCCACATCCAGTTATCAGTGTCTCCACCAAATTTTCCAATTGAAGATGGAGGCGCCCCTACTAATCTTACATCTTTAAAAGTTTCATATTTCATAATGTAGAAATCATTTCCACCAAAGAATGATTTTACCCTTGCATTGTAATGCGTACCCTCAGTAGCTTCATCAACAATAGTTTTAGAGATTTCTCTAATTTTAGCTCTTCTTTCTTGCTCAGTCATATCAGCATTAAGCTCAGCAACTACTCTAGCAGTTACATCTTCAATACTTACCAAAAATGATGCGGTTAACCCTTCATTAGGTAATTCTTCATCACGGCTCATTGCCCAGAAACCATCTTTTAAATAGTCGTTACTAACGCTTGAATGTTCTTGAATAGAACCAAATGCACAGTGGTGATTTGTAAGCATTAAACCTTCTGAAGAAATCATTTCAGCTGTGCAAAATCCTCCTAAAGATACAATTGCATCTTTCATTGATGAGTTGTTTACTGAGTATAAATCCTCAGCAGTTAATTGCAATCCGTGAGCTTGCATATCGCTCTCATTCATTGATTGTAAAAGTTGTGGCAACCACATTCCCTCATCAGCTATTGCTGTAAATGAGAAGAATCCTGCCAATACGATTGATAAAAATTTCTTAGTCATTAGTTTATTTTTTTGTTTAGGCAAATCTAAAAAATCAATAAGGTATATCCCCTTTGATTTTAGTTATTTTTAAAATGAGATGTTAACAATATTTTAATGTATTTTTGCATTATATTATGGAAGAAAATAAACTTACAAGAATCAATAAATTCTTATCAGAAATAGGGTATTGCTCAAGGCGTGCTGCTGATAAATTAATTGACCAAGGAAGGGTAAAAATAAATGGTGAAATTCCTTTAATGGGAACAAAAGTTTCTAATGAAGATGAGGTAAGTGTAAACGGAAAGGTAGTACACAGAGCCAAAAAAAAGAAGATGGTTTATATTGCTTTTAATAAGCCAGTAGGTATTGTTTGTACTACCGACCAAATGCGGGAAAAGAATAATATTATCGATTATATTAATTATCCAACTCGTATTTTCCCTATTGGAAGATTAGATAAACCTTCAGAAGGACTTATTTTCCTAACGAATGACGGGGATATTGTAAACAAGATTTTGCGTGCTAGAAACAATCATGAGAAGGAATATGAAGTAACTGTTAGTAAGCCAATAACCAAAGAATTTATTGAAGCTATGGGAAATGGAGTTCCTATCTTGGATACCGTTACTCGCATATGTTTTGTAAAACAAACCGATAAAAAGAAATTCAAGATTATACTTACCCAAGGTTTGAATCGCCAAATTAGAAGAATGTGCGAGTACTTAGAGTATGATGTTAGGAAACTGAAAAGAGTAAGAATCATGAATATCAAACTGGATATTCCTATTGGGGAATACCGTGATTTTACAGCTTCTGAATTGAATCAAATCAATCAGTCTGTTGAACACTCTATTAAAACTTTTGAGGAAGGGAAGTAGAATGAAAAAAGTTCTGGTAATAGGGTGTTGTGGTGCAGGGAAATCTACTTTTTCTAAAAAATTGCAATCTATCCTAAAATTAGAACTGATTCACCTTGACCAATATTATCACAAACCCAATTTGGAAGAACCTGAAAAAAGAGAGTGGGAGGAAATAGTAAATAACTTAGTCCAAAAACCATCATGGATTATGGATGGAAATTACAAGGGAACTTTTGATATTAGGTTTAAAGAAACAGATACTATTATTTATTTGGATTATTCAATCCTTAAATGTTTGTGGAGGGTGATTAAAAGAATTATTAAGTACCATGGGACAGTACGCCCAGATATGCCAAAGGGATGTGAAGAACGATTTGACTTGGAATTTCTACACTATGCAGCAACTTTTAATTCTAAAAATAGAAAAGAAATTATTGAAAGGTTAAATTCAGTTAAAGAACATAAAAAGGTTTATGTTTTTAAAACAGATAAAGAAGCAGATTTGTTATTATCTCAAATTACTTAAAACTACATCCCATAATACTTTACGGGCTACTAAACAATCCTTAGCTGTTTGTTCTACTTCTTGCCATTTTTGTTTGTCATCACCACATAAATCAGTTATAAGTTGTAGAGCTAATGGGCCGTGTTCTCCACCATCTAATTCTATGTGTCTTTCTAGGTAGTACACAAACTTATCCAACTTGTATTCTTTGCTCAAATCATTTACAATAGCCGTAAACATATCTGGTATTAAATCCTCACGACCAAAAGTAAAAGCAGATGCAATTTTATGGGCTTCTCCAGTTTTTAATACATCAAAAGTGGTAGCTAAAAAGGAATCAATAGCGGTATTAACTTTAGGCAAGTTAATGTCAGTAATACTATCTACAAACTTTTCAATTTCAGTAGTATTGGCGCCGCATTCTTTCATGGCATCCAAGTACATTTCATAGTGTGAGGCAGGGTTCCCATCTGCATCAACATCACTTTCCTCTTCCAGCACAATAGAGTTAATCAGCCTTCTTATTTTATTATCCCCAATAGGTTTCCAAGGAAGAGTGGTGCTGGTCAATTCAATTTGTAATCCTTTTAATAAGGACATAAAGTCCCAAACAGCATATACATGATGTTCCATGAGTTTTTGAACATCCTCAATGCTGTTCAGTTTATTGTATAATGGGTGATTTACTACATCTTTTTTATACTCAGCAATTTGAGTATTTATATGTTGAATATTTTTATTCATTATTTGTTTTTAAGAACGGGAACAGCCGAACAAGCTTCCCCAAACATTAGACTACTTACTGTGTTTTGCAATTTTTTGGTGATGGCAATGTATAAACTTTCACTAAGTAGAATTTGTCCGCAACCTTTTACAATCACTTTTTTGTTTTTAAATTCTGCGCTATCAATAGCATCAATATTAGCAGTGAATATTTGCTGAAAGACATCCTCTTTTTTCCCAAAATGGATTTCGCTAGCAATACCTTTTAGGTAAGAGGTAATTAGCATAAAAGCCCACATAGGCACAATGGCATCTGAGCTACAATTTATTGCTACTATTTTATCTTGGCAGATAGAAAAATCAAATTCTTTTAAATTGGCTCTGAATTCTTTTTCCTTTAGGATAATCTCTTGAAAAAGAAAATCCTTTACATCTAAAACAGCAATAGATTGAATAGGAGCATAGTCTGCTAAATCAATTGTGATTAAGGCACTATTTGCTACTCTATTTACAATTTCATCACTCATGTTTTATAACATTCCGAGTTCTAGTTTTGCTTCTTCACTCATCATTTCTTTTGTCCAAGTTGGCTCAAAAGTTATTTCTACTTTTGCATCTTTAACTGAAGGTAAAGTTTTGACTCTTTCCTCTACTTCAACAGGAAGTGTTTCGGCAACTGGGCAATTAGGAGTAGTAAGTGTCATGGTAATTTTAACATCACAATCTTCACTAACTTCTACATCATATATCAAGCCTAAGGCATAGATGTTTACAGGTATCTCAGGGTCATAAATTTCACAGATTACCTCTACAACTTCTTCTCCAATTTTTTGTAATTCTTCTTCTGTTTTCATAATTAGTTATTGAAAGCTAATGCGTAAATTTTCATTTGTTTTATCATGGATACTAAACCGTTTGCTCGAGTAGGAGAGAGTTGTTCTTTCAATCCTATTTTGTTAATAAAGTCAAGTTTTGCATTTGCAATTTCTGATGGAGATTGTCCTGAAAGCACATTTATTAAAACAGCTACAATTCCCTTGGTCATAATAGCATCACTATCTGCTGTATAAATAATCTTTCCTTTAGTATGTTCTGCATGAAGCCAAACTCTACTTTGGCAACCTTTTATTAAGTTGTCTTCTGTTTTGTATTGTTCCTCAATTGGGGAGAGTTCTTTTCCTAAATCAATAAGGTATTCGTACTTCTGCATCCAATCGTCAAACATTGCAAAATCTTCAATAATTTCAGTTTGTATTTCTTGTATAGTATTCATTATGATAACATCAATTTTGCCTTTTTAATGGCATTCATACATACATCAACCTCTGCTTTAGTATTGTAAACGGATAATGAAATTCTTGCCGTTCCAGGAATGCTAAACCTGTCCATAATGGGTTGCGCACAATGGTGTCCTGTTCGGATAGCAACCCCCATTTTATCAATTATCATACCTATATCATAAGGATGTAGTCCGTCAATATTAAAGGATATAATTCCTGATTTATTTTTAGCTGTTCCGTAAATTTTCACACCTTCTATCTTCAGAATTTCAGTTGTTGCGTATTGCAAGAGTTCATCTTCATATTTTGCAATTGTTGCCACTCCTAATTCTGTAATAAAATCAATGGCTTGTTTAAAAGCAATTACCCCAGAAATGTTTGGTGTTCCTGCTTCAAATTTATGAGGCAAACAAGCGTAAGTAGTTTTTTCAAAACTTACTTCTTTTATCATTTCTCCACCACCTTGATAAGGAGGTAATTTATTTAAAATTTCTTCTTTTCCATACAAAACCCCAACTCCTGTTGGTCCGAACATTTTATGTGCTGAAAAGCAATAGAAATCAGCATTCAGTTTTTGCATATCCAAAGCAATATGAGAAGCCGCTTGAGCTCCATCAATCAATACTTTTGCACCTATTTTGTGTGCTTTTGAAATTATCTCCTCAATGGGACTTATTGTACCCAATGCATTTGAAATGTGAGAAACGGCAACTACTTTTGTGCTTTCAGAAAGTAGATTATTAAATTCATTCATATCCAATTCCCCATTATCTAACAGTGGAATTACCTTTAAACTTGCGCCTGAAATTTCGCAACACATTTGCCAAGGCACAATATTAGAATGATGCTCTAACTCTGAAATAATGATTTCATCTCCTTTGCTTAGGAGTATTCTGTAAGCATTTGCAACTAGATTAATGGCATCAGTTGTTCCTTTAGTAAAGATGATTTCATGCTTGTGTTTTGCGCCAATAAAGTCTTGAACAGCATCCCTTGTTTCTTCAAACTTGTCTGTTGCCAATCCACTTAAAAAATGAACTCCCCTGTGTACATTGGAGTTTTCATCAGTATAGTAATTTGCTTCTGCATCAATTACAGATTGTGGTTTTTGTGTTGTAGCTCCATTGTCAAAATACACCAAATCCTTTCCATTTACCTTACGGTTTAGGATAGGGAATTGCGATCGTATTTTGTTAATGTCTAACATCTATAAACTGAAATCTAAATCAACATTTAGTTTTTGGGCCAATAATTTTTGAGCTAATAATTTCACTTCTTCTACAGAGATATTTTCAATTGCTTCAGATGCAAATGCGTAGGTTAAAACTGCCTTTGCTTCTTCAATACCAATCCCTCTACTTCTCATGT
>CAJQHO010000004.1 GCA_905478185.1 uncultured Flavobacteriales bacterium
TTCTACAATTTCTACTAAATTATTATTTGGGTTGATTCCTGTTGCAACTAGTCCTGCATTTTCTAATTCTTTTTTATAGTTGTTATTGAATTCGAATCTATGCCTATGTCTTTCGCTTATCTCATTATTTTGGTAAGCATTATAAGCATTGGAACCTTTAGTAAGTTGGCAATCATAAGCACCTAATCTCATAGTCCCACCTTTTTCAATTATTTCTTTTTGTTCAGCCATTAAGTTAATGACTGGAGCACTTGTATCAGGATTCATCTCAGTTGAATTCGCATCTTTCAATCCAAGTACATTTCTTGAATATTCAATCACTGCCGATTGCATTCCAAGACAAATCCCCAAAAATGGAATGTTGTTTTCTCTTAAGTGTTTAATTGTTGCAATTTTCCCTTCCATACCTCTATCGCCAAAACCAGGAGCAACTAGAACTCCTTTTAGTCCTGCTAATTTTTCAGCAGCATTAGTGTTATTGATTTCTTCAGCATGTATCCAATTTACTTTTACTTTGCAACTGTTTTTAGCTCCTGCATGTATAATTGCTTCAGATATTGATTTGTATGCATCTTGCAATTCAACATATTTACCCACCAAACCAATTGTAATCTCTTGTTTAGGGTTTTGAAAATTTGTTAAAAATTCATTCCATTTTTCAAGTTTTATTTCTGTATTGTCTTCAAGTCCTAATTTCTTTAAAACAATTTTATCAAGTCCTTCTTTTTGCATTAAAAGAGGAACTTCATAAATAGTAGAAGCATCCATTGATTCAATAACAGCATCTCGCTCAACATTACAAAAACGAGCTACTTTTCTTTTGATTTCAGAACCTAAATGATGTTCAGTTCTACAAACTAAAATATCTGGCTGAATCCCTGCTTCTAATAATGTTTTTACTGAATGTTGAGTTGGTTTTGTTTTTAACTCTCCAGCAGCTGCTAAATAAGGTACCAATGTTAAATGAATAAAAAGCGCACTATCTTCTAACTCCCATTTAAGTTGACGAACTGCCTCAATATATGGTAATGCTTCAATATCACCAACTGTTCCCCCTATCTCAGTTATTACAAAATCAAATTGTCCTGTTTCCCCTAATAATTGAATTCTTCTTTTTATCTCATCAGTTATATGTGGGATAATTTGCACTGTTTTTCCAAGATAATCACCTTTTCGTTCTTTTTGTATAACTGTTTGGTAAATCCTACCTGTAGTTACATTGTTTGCTTGTGAAGTGCTATGGTTCAAAAATCTTTCATAATGGCCTAAATCCAAATCCGTTTCTGCTCCATCATCAGTAACATAACATTCGCCATGTTCATAAGGGTTCATTGTACCAGGATCTACATTGATATAAGGATCTAATTTTTGAATGGTTACAGAATATCCTCTTGAAGTTAGTAGTTTACCTAAGGATGCTGAAATTATTCCTTTTCCTAATGAAGATGTAACACCACCTGTAACGAAAATATATTTTGTTGGAAATTTACCCACAGTTTACAATAGTTTTGGTTTGTGCAAAAATACTATTTGTGAGCGATTATTCTTAACTTAAAAAAAGTTTTATTAAAAGTTTTTAAACGAATGTAAATGTCTTAGAATGTGATGCTTGCTCCAAAGCTTGGCATTATTGGAAGCTGATTAACTCTTTCATATTTAACTCGGTTAAAGTAGAATATGTTTTCTCTGTTATATGCATTGGTTACTGATGCCGTCATATCAATGTTTACTTTTTTGTTTACTTTAATGCTTTTTGAAACTGAAGCATCTAATCTGTGGTAGTAAGGTAAGCGACCTTCATTTAGCTCTGCATACTCAATTCCCAAATCTCCATTTGCAGTAGTATAGTCTGTATTTATACCATCAGGAAAAGTTAAGTTTTCGTAAAATCCTTGAGTTTGTGTGAATGGAAATCCTGAACCTAAATTCCATCTAATATCTGCTTTCCAGCTTTCATTTTTTCCAAATTTATAAGAGGTTACAAAATTCACATTGTGCCTTCTATCAAAGTGAGGGTTGTATTCTCTTTCCCCATCATTTCGTGTTATCAATCCTAAAGAATAAACTGTCCAGATGTAAAGTTTTTTCCCTTTATATTTTACAAGAGCATCAACTCCTTTAGCAATCCCGCTTTCAACAATAAACTGAGGATCATCATCAGAAGTCATATTTCTATTGATATTTATTAACTGATAAAAATCTTTAACATATCCTTCTAATTGAAAGTCAATCTTATTGCTAATATCATATTCAATTCCAGTGATTAAATGTTGAGCTTTTTGTAATTTCTGATCGTAATCTCCATCTAAATCAACATCAGTTGAAATTATTCCTGTGAATAAATTCACAACATCTCTATCTGAAATTGTGCTTTGCAAATTCTGAGAGTACTGTCCAGCTGAAAGCTTAAATCTCATTCTGTCAGATGCTATATATTTCATTCCTAATCTAGGCTCTGGAGACGCTCCAATGTTTCCGTAATATTGCAATCTAAACCCTGGCTCAACTATCCATCTTGTTGAGTTGAATTGGTAGTTAAGGTATGCTGAAAAATCACTAGTATTTACTGGAATTCCTACTTTTGAATTTACTGAATTGTATGTCGTGTAATCTGTTTGAAAACCATGCACATCAAAACCATATTTCACTTTTCCTTTAGGTTGAAAGTAGGTGAAATTCATACCCATATTGTAGCCGTTTATTTCACTTGACCTTTCTCTAATTGTTCCGTTACTTTCAAACTCTTTTAGTATAGTATTGTATGATGACCATGCAAAATTACCTTCAATAAGAACTGGCGAGCCTCCAGGAATTAAAATGAATTCAGAACCGATTCCTTTTGAGTTCCAATTTAGTTCAGAAATTCCTTCATAGTTTACTTTGTCCGCAAAATTAAATCCAAACACATTAAGTTTTGATCCGTTTTTTCCTTTTGTAGAAACTTTTCCGTATAAATCAGTATAAGAATAAGGTAGTCCTTTTTCATCAAAATAAAGTGTTGGGTATTTGTAAAAAAGCTCAGAACTTTTATCAAGATAAGAAGTTTTCCCAGAGAAAATAAAAGAAGTATTCCCTTTATTGCCTAGTGGACCTTCAACAAAAAGTTTAGACCCAAAGGTGTTTGCAGAAAGTTTTCCTCCAATATTTTTCTTGTTTCCATCAATAGTTTTAATATCCATAATTGAAGAAACTCTCCCACCATATTCTGCACTAAAACCTCCAGTGTAAACATCAGTGTTTTTAATTATATCAGTATCAAAAACAGAAAATAAACCTATAGAGTGGAAGGGACTATAAATAATCATTCCATCCATTAAAACTTTATTTTGAATTGGAGAACCTCCTCTAATATAAAGTTGACCTCCCTGATCTCCAGTAAAAACAACTCCTGGGATTACTTGCATATATTGTGCTAAATCTGGCTCTCCTCCAATTGTTGGAATCATCTCCATGTCTTGCTTAGTAATTTTTATTGAAGCAGCTTTAACTTCTGTTTTCATTTCTGCTCTTTCAGCAGATATTTTTACTTCATTAAGTTTAATGCTTGATTCTCCAATTTCTAAATTCTTTGATAAAATTTGTCCAGATTTAAGTGTGATATTTACTTCAGTAGTATCATATCCAATATAAGTAGCAACCAGAGTGTATTCACCAGCATTTACTTTTGAAATATTATACATTCCATTAATATCAGTTGGAGCTCCAATTGTAGTTCCTTTTAGAAAAACATTACAGAACATTACAGGCTCTCCACTTTCTTTTTCATAGACAAAACCTCTGATATTTCCAGTTTGTGCAAATATAGTTGCTGAAAAAAGTAAAGCAGATAATAAAAATAGGAGTTTACGCATTTTGTAAAATTTAGGTCGCAAATATAACTAAATTAAGGGAGTGATATTATGCATGAAGAATTTTGAAGATAAGCTCTTTTAAAAGCCCGCTTTGGTCGGTTGATTTGTTGTTTACTCCTTTACTTTTAAGGTCGTATTCCTTTAGGTGTTCAAAAATATAAAAGAGCTGACGCTTGTTGTAGTTTTTAGCAGCAGTTTGGTATTGGCTTACAAAAAAAGGGTTTACTATTAAAGCACTGGCTGCTGATTTTGTGCTTTTATCTTCTAAAAAATGATAAACCATTATCTTTTGAAAATAAGAAAACAAAGCACTCATTACGGGAACTATATGGTGATTTTTAGTGTTCTCGGCAAAATGATTAATTATCCTGTTTGCTTTTACTACATTTTTTTGTCCAAGTGCATTTTGGAGTTCAAATACATTGTAATCTTTACTAATTCCAATATGGTACTCAATTAGTTTTGTTGTGATTTGTTCTTCCTTCTTTACCACTAACATCAGTTTGTCTAGCTCGTTAGTTATTTTGGATAAATCGGCACCAAGATATTCTGCTAAAACTGCAGTGGCACTATTATCAATGGAAAAACCTTTTTCTTTTACATAAGCTAATATCCAAGCAGGGATTTTATTGTCATAAAGTTTTTTACTCTCAAATACTATGCACTTTTTAGCTAAGTTCTTCCCAAACTTTTTTCTCTTGTCAACTGATTTTCCTTTGTATGAAATAACCACTACTGTGCTGGGTTGAGGATTATCAAGATAAGAATCTAATACTTCAATATTTTTGAGGTGTTGCCCTTCTTTAACAATTACAACTCTTTTTTCTGATCCAAAAGGAAACTGTTTGGCCTCTGAAATTATTTGCTCAGTAGTAATATCCTTTCCGTAAAGTATAACTTGATTGAATTCTTGTTCTTCAGCAGTGAGTAAGTTTTTAGAAAACTCATCAGAAAGTTTGTCAATATAATAAGGTTCATCACCCATTAAAAAATAAACAGGATTTAAATCTTTATTACTTATTGATGATATGATTTCTTTATAATTCACTTATTTTGCTTTATGGAACTTCCAAAATTAAATTTGCCCAATTCAGAGCTCAAAATTAAATTAGTTGAGGAGACTACACAAGTTTTTGATGAAGTAAGAAAAAAATATTTTAAACTGACTCCTGAGGAGTGGGTGCGCCAAAACTTTATTCACTATTTAAAGAAAGAAAAAAGATATCCTTTTGGGTTGATGGGAGTAGAGAAAATGGTAAAATATAACTCTTTAAAAACTAGGGCAGATATTGTGATTTATAATAGAGAGGGAATGCCAAGTGTTATAGTGGAATGTAAAGCTCCAAATGTAAAAATCACCCAAGATGCTTTTAATCAAATAGCGAAATATAATTATAAATTAAGGGTTAAATATTTAGTTGTTACTAATGGGTTGCAATATTTCTGTTGCGAAATGGATTATGAAAATAACAAGATTACTTTTCTGGAGGAGATTCCTGAGTATTAGAATTTCTTTTTTGCATGGCTACACCAAAAACTAAACCAAGACAAATCCCTAAGCCAATATTATCAAAAGCAGCACCAAATGCTACACCAAAACATAAGCCAACGCCAATATAGTACTCAGAATCTTTTTTAATTGTTTCTTTTTTCATAATGCAAATATATTAAAATTACACCTAAGAGTGTAATAGAGGAAGTCATAATAAAAGTGCTCCACCAAAAATTGGGTCCGCTAAAATTAAATAAATAAGTAATGAATAATCCAAAGAGAGTAAGAACAACTCCTCCTATTAATTCTTTTTTCCAAACTAAATAATTCATAGCAAAAAGTAATATCCAAGGCAAAGCATTTGGCGCGTTTTTTATTATTCCCCAAAATCCACCACCATAACTCTCAGAGGCAGATAGTAATGCAAAAACAAAAACTATTATTGTTATTAATAAAAGTAATGTGCGTGCAATTTTCCTGAGCATTAACACCAATAAGGATAATAACCACAGTACATAAGCCCTGCACCAATTAGTACTGCTATAATGAGCCACACTTTTGATTCACTATTATAGCTCTCCATTTTTTTAACTACAAATGAAGGGAATGCAATTCTCACTACTCCTTTTACTACTGATATCCAACCAATAAAGGTTACAAATCCTAACACATCAAAAGTCCAGATGTTGTGCAGGATAATTACTGGCAAGCCAATAATCAAGGATAGCATTCCAGTAAACATTATATGTGTTTCATCCTTGAATGCTGCTATCATTACTTTCATTCCTTTTTTACTAATGAGTAATGCCCCAGCAAATAAAAAGAAGAAATAACCGTAAAATTTGAGAAAGAAAATACTTGTTTCCATAGTGATTTAGTTTTTGTAAATATAGTTAAATTATATTCAGTTAAAAGTCAGCACTTAATAATGTTTAATGTTTATTTTCGCGCCCTTAAAAATATAGATTATGAAATCAGCATTTAGGTTTATTACACCAAGCAACGGAAGTATAAAAGATGATATGTTATCAGGTTTGACAGTAGCCTTAGCCTTAGTTCCTGAAGCAGTAGCTTTTGCTTTTGTAGCAGGAATATCACCTATTATTGGCTTGTATGGTGCATTTATGATGGGATTAGTTACAGCTATTTTTGGTGGTAGACCAGGTATGATTTCTGGTGCAACTGGTGCTTTAGCAGTTGTAATGGTACATTTAATAAGAGAAGGAAATGCTATGGGGCCTGATAGTGCAATGATGGGGCTGCAATTCCTTTTTGCCACTTTAATTCTAACTGGTATTTTTCAAGCATTAGCTGGAGTTTTAAGGATGGGTAAATTTGTTAGAATGATTCCGCATTCAGTAATGATGGGCTTTGTAAATGGTTTGGCTATTGTAATCTTTACTTCTCAACTTGGAATGTTTCAAACAGGAGGGGAGTGGCTTGAAAGTGGGGCTATGTTAACCATGTTAGGTTTAGTAGCTTTAACTATGGGAATCATGTTCTTCTTGCCGAAAATCACTAAGAAAATTCCTGATGCTTTGGCTGCAATTATAGTGGTTTCTTTAATCGTTATTTTTGGAGATATTGACACTCAAACAGTAAAATCATTTATTATGGAAGGAGGTGGAACTGGTATAAAAGCGGGTTTACCAACTTTTAATATTCCTATGATTTCATTGAATTTAGAAACTTTAAGTTTTATTGCTCCTTATGCTTTAATATTGGCGGCTATTGGTTTAATTGAATCCTTAATGACGCTTAACTTAATTGATGAGCTTACTGAAACTCATGGAAACGGAAATAAAGAATGTATTGCTCAGGGAGGAGCAAATATCTTAAACGGATTTTTTGGAGGTATGGGAGGTTGCGCTATGATTGGACAATCGATTATAAATATTAAATCTGGAGGAAGAGGAAGGCTGTCTGGAATAACGGCTGCTTTAGCTTTATTGGCTTTTATCTTGTTTGCGTCTACTTATATTGAGATGATTCCAATTGCAGCTCTTGTTGGAGTTATGTTTATGGTTGTGATAGGTACTTTTGCTTGGAGTACATTTAAGATAATTAATAAAGTTCCTCTTTCTGATATTTTTGTAATTGTATTGGTTACTGCATTAACTGTTATTTTTGATTTAGCTATTTCTGTAATTTCAGGTGTAATTGTTTCTGCATTAGTTTTCGCTTGGGAAAATTCTTTAATGATTAGAGCAAGAAAACATACTGATGACCATGGCATAAAGCATTACGAAATGTTTGGGCCTTTATTCTTTGGTTCTGTAGAACTTTTTAATTCAAAGTTTGATGTGAAAAACGACCCTAAAGAAGTTGTGGTTGACTTTGCAGAAAGTAGAGTGGTTGATCAGTCTGCAATTGAAGCTTTAAATAAATTGGCTGAGCGTTACCAAAAAAACGGAAAGACAATTCACTTGCGACATCTTGCACCTGATTGTGTAAAATTGATTAAAAGGGCAGAAAAAATATGTGATGTGAATGTATTGGAAGATCCTGATTATTTTGTTGCTATTGATAATTATAGACAAGCTTTATCAAAAATGTAAACATAAAAAAATCCCTCTTTTCAGTAGGATTTCTTTTTTTAAATAATTTTTTAGATTTTTTTCTTCTATCATTTCACTTTTTTCATTACAGACCAGAAAACAATTCCAAGTCCTGCTCCAAAACTTATTCCTAAGGAGATTCCAAGTCCAATATTATCAAAAATGGTTCCTAATGAGACTCCAAAAATGATTCCGATACCAGTTCCCATTGATAGAAATAAGATAAACAATCTATTGTTTTGATTATTATTCATTTTTTCTTTTTCCATAATTTGTTTTTAGTGATTTATAAAAGTTTTAAGAGTTCTCTTTTCTAATTAAGTTGAGTGCAGAACCAGCTTTAAACCAATCAATTTGAGATTCATTATAAGTGTGGTTCAATATAATAGTATTAGTTGTTCCGTTAGCATGAACCACTTCTAAAGTCAATTGTTTTCCATCTGAAAATGCATTTAAATCAGTAAAGTTGAAAGTATCATCTTCTTTTATTAAATCATAATCAGCTTCATTATCAAAGGTAAGTCCTAACATTCCTTGTTTCTTAAGGTTTGTTTCATGAATTCTGGCAAATGATTTTACAATAACTGCCATTACCCCAAGGTGCCTTGGTTCCATTGCTGCATGTTCTCTTGATGATCCTTCACCATAGTTATGGTCTCCAACAACTATAGTAGTAACTTTCTCATCTTTGTATTTTCTTGCAACATTAGGCACTTCATCAGTTGTTCCGTCTAATTGATTTACAACTGCATTTGTTTTTCCTCCAAAAGTATTTACTGCACCAATTAAACAATTGTTAGAAATATTATCTAAATGACCTCTGTATCTTAACCAAGGTCCTGCCATAGAAATATGGTCAGTTGTACATTTTCCTTCTGCTTTTATTAGAAGTTTCGCTCCTAAAATATTTTCTCCATCCCAAGGAGAGAAAGGAGTTAATAATTGTAATCTGTTTGATTCAGGATTTACAACAACTTCAACATTGCTTCCGTCCTCTGCAGGAGCTTGATATCCATTGTCTTCAACTGCAAATCCTTGAGAAGGTAATTCCGTTCCATGAGGTTCAGATAATCTTACCTTTTCACCATTTTGATTAGTTAGTGTGTCAGTTATTGGATTGAAATCCAATCTTCCTGAAATTGCAATTGCGGCTACCATTTCTGGTGAACCAACAAATGCATGTGTATTTGGGTTCCCATCTGCACGCTTAGCAAAGTTTCTGTTAAAGGAATGAACAATTGTATTTTTCTCTTGTTTATTAGCTCCTTCTCTATCCCATTGCCCAATACATGGACCGCAAGCATTAGTAAATATTTTAGTCGTTTCAAATTTCATAAACGAATCCATCAATCCATCTCTTTCGGCTGTAAAACGTACTTGCTCCGAACCAGGATTAATTCCTAATGTTGCTTTGGGTTTAAGTCCCTTGCTTACTGCATCTTCTACAATTGAAGCGGCCCTAGTTAAATCCTCATAAGATGAGTTGGTACACGAGCCGATTAACGCCCACTCTACATCTAAAGGCCAATCATTTTTCACTGCTTTCTCTTTCATGTCAGCAACTGGAGTGGCTAAATCTGGAGTGAATGGTCCGTTTAAGTGAGGAGTTAATTCTGATAAATTAATTTCAATAACTTGGTCAAAATAATGTTCAGGATTTTCGTAAACTTCTGTGTCTCCTGTTAAGTGTTCTTTAATTTCGTTTGCAGCATCTGCTACATCATCCCTATCAGTAGCTCTTAAATATCTTTCAATACTATCATCATACCCAAAAGTTGAAGTAGTAGCTCCAATTTCAGCTCCCATATTACAAATTGTTCCTTTTCCTGTTGCTGATAGAGATTTTGCTCCTTCACCAAAATATTCAACAATTGCACCAGTACCTCCCTTTACAGTAAGTATTCCTGCAACTTTTAAAATTACATCCTTAGCTGATGCCCAACCACTTAGTTTTCCACTTAGTTTAATTCCAATTAATTTAGGAAATTTTAGTTCCCAAGGCATTCCTGCCATTACATCAACGGCATCCGCTCCACCAACACCAATAGCTACCATTCCAAGTCCTCCAGCATTTACTGTGTGCGAATCGGTACCTATCATCATTCCACCAGGGAAAGCATAGTTTTCTAATACTACTTGATGGATAATTCCTGCTCCTGGTTTCCAGAAACCAATTCCGTATTTATTACATACCGAACTTAAAAAATTGAATACTTCATTATTAGTATTTAGGCTTTCCTGTAAATCTTTATCTGCTCCTAATTTAGCCAATATTAAATGATCGGCATGAGCGGTAGAAGGTACGGCAACTTTATCTTTTCCCGCTTGCATGAATTGAAGAAGAGCCATTTGTGCAGTTGCATCTTGCATAGCTACTCTGTCTGGCGCAAAGTCTACATAGTCTTCCCCTCTTGTAAATGCTGTGTCAGCATTACCGTCCCAAAGATGTGTATAAAGTATTTTTTCAGAAAGAGTTAATGGTTTTCCAGTTGCTTTTTTTGCTACTTCAACTGCTTCAGGGTACTTTTTGTACACCTTTTTTATCATTTCAATATCAAATGCCATAGGTAGATTTTTTTAAATAAATTGGATTGCAAATTTAATAAATTGCAATAAATAGTTGGTGATATACAACACTAAATATAGAGGTAATAAAAAAGCCGAGCATTTGCTCGGCTTTTTCTATTAATTCTAGTAACTGTTTTATTATTCAGCTATAACTTTAAAAGGCACACTTAGACTTACGGTTCTGTGTAATCTTACTTCAGCATCATAAGTACCTAAATCTTTTACTTTAGGTAGTTTTACAAATTTAGCATTTACATTATGTCCTAATCCTGCAACAATTTCAGTAAATTGTTCTGTTTTGATTGAACCAAATAATTTAGTTCCACCTTCAGCAACTTTACCTTTAAGTACAATTTCTAGTTTTGGTAATGCTTCAGCAATTTTGTTTGCTTCAGCAATTTCAGTTTCTTCTTTTTTAGTTTGTTGCTTTAAGTTTTCAGTCAAAACTTTTACAGCAGTTTCAGTAGCTAAAATTCCGTATCCTTTTGGGATAAGGTAGTTTCTTCCGTAACCATTCTTTACTGAGACGATTTCATTTTTGAAACCTAATTTCTCAACATCTTGTTTTAATATAATATTCATGATTCTTATATTTTATGATTATTTTAAATTATCAGCTACATATGGTAAAAGTGCAATTTGTCTTGCTCTTTTTACTGATACAGCTAATCTTCTTTGGAACTTTAAAGAGTTGCCAGTAATTCTCCTTGGTAAAATCTTTCCTTGTTCGTTTAAGAAACGCATTAAAAATTCAGGGTCTTTGTAATCAATGTAATTGATTCCCATTTTCTTAAAACGGCAATATTTATTTTGATTCTTTAACTCAACATCTACAGGAGATAAATATTTGATATCTGTTTTTGCCATGATTAGTTTTCTTTAGTGTTAGTACTCATTTTCTTTTTTCTTCTTTCAGCATATTCTAAAGCGAATTTTTCTAATTTGACAGTTTGCCATCTAATTACGCGCTCATCTCTTTTGAATTCAACTTCTAAATCATTAATGATTTTTCCGTCTGCTTGAAATTCAATCAGGTAATAAAAACCTGTTTTTTTCTTTTGGATTGTGTACTTTAATTTCTTCAACCCCCAGTTTTCCTCTTGAGTAATAGTTCCTTTGTTTGCCTTAATATGGTCAACAAATTTCTTTACTGTTTCCTTTACCTGATCATCAGATAAAACGGGATTCATTATGAAAACAGTTTCGTAAGTGTTCATCTTCTTCTTATTTTTGTTAATAAATTAATTAATTTTTACGGGCGGCAAATGTAGTAAAAACATTCAAATTCACATAATTACTAACACATTTTAATTTAATGATTAATTTGTTTGATATTTTACAATAAATATTAGTTTTGTCTTTCGTATTTTTAATTGAATTTTAATGAGTGATTTTATTGTTTCTGCTAGGAAGTATAGGCCTACAACTTTTGATACTGTTGTTGGGCAATATTCAATTACTTCTACTTTAAAAAACGCAATTAAATCAAATCAATTAGCTCAGTCATTTTTATTTTGTGGACCTAGGGGGGTTGGTAAAACTTCTTGTGCTCGTATTTTAGCAAAAACTATAAATTGCGAAAATATTACTGATAATGTGGATGCTTGTAATGAGTGTGTTTCTTGTAAATCCTTTAATGAAAATGCGTCATTCAATGTTCACGAGTTAGATGCTGCTTCTAATAATTCAGTTGATGATATTCGAACGTTAGTGGATCAGGTAAGGTTTGCTCCTCAAGTTGGAGAATACAACATCTATATTATTGATGAGGTTCATATGCTATCAGCTCAAGCTTTTAATGCTTTTTTAAAGACTTTAGAAGAACCTCCAAAGCATGCTAAATTCATTTTAGCAACTACTGAAAAACATAAAATTATCCCTACTATTTTGTCAAGATGTCAAATTTTTGATTTTAAGAGAGTAGGAGTAAATGATATTGCTGGGCACTTGGGTTTTGTTGCAAAAAGTGAAGGTGTAACAGCTGAGAGTGAGGCATTGCATTTAATTGCGCAAAAGTCTGATGGTGCAATGAGGGATTCTCTGTCATTATTTGATAGGTTAATTTCTTTTTCAGATAAAACTTTAACTTATAAAGGAGTAATAGAGCATCTTAATATTTTAGATTATGATTACTATTTTAAGGTGACAGATTATCTTTTAACTAATGATATTAAAGAATTATTAAATATCTTTAATGAGATTTTAGATAATGGTTTTGATGGACATCATTTTATAAATGGTTTAGCTGAACATCTAAGAGATTTATTGGTGTCGAAAGATGCTAGTACAATTAAGCTTTTGGAAAAAGGGGAGGCTTTGCAAGCGAGATACTTGGATCAGTCTAAAAAATGTGAGCTTCCTTTTTTAATAGAGGCATTAGAGCTTTGTAATGAATGTGATGTTCAGTATAAAACTTCAAATAATCAAAGGTTGTTAGTCGAATTGATACTAATGAGAATATCATCAATCAATTTTTTATCGGCTCAAAAAAAAAATCTAAACATTTCATAGTTACTCTAAATGATGCGGAAAAGGAGGTTTTTGTTGAAAAAATCAATCAAAATCAGCAAGAAACTCCAAAAATAGTAATAGAACAGAAAGAAAGTAAAGTTGAAATTGCTGAGGAATTAAAAAACAAACCTAAAAGCAGAATTGTTTTAGGTAGAAGTAAGAAATCATCAATGATTTCAATTAATAGTTCATTTAAATCTGAAAAGGAAAAAACTGAAGAAAAAGAAGTAGATATCTCTTCTTTAAGATCTAATGATTTTACTGAAACACAATTGTTAAAATTCTGGAAGGAATTAATAGTTTTTGTAAAAGAACAAGGAAAATCTAATCTTGGAATTACATTAGGAGTCCATCCTGTTAAATTATTGGCTAATTATCTAGTAGAACTTCCTTTAAGTAATGCGGCTCAGCAGGAAATGATTGCTGAAGAAAAATACATGATTCTTGAGTTTTTGAGAAATAAATTGGAGAATGATAAGTTAGAGATAACAACAAAAATTATTGAAGTAGAAAATAATAATATTCCTTATACTAATAAAGATAAATTTAAAAAGATGTTGGAAGAAAATCCTCATCTTGAAACATTAAGAATAAAACTAGGGCTTGACCCAGATTACTAACCAAAATCAAATTAATATGAAACCAAAACAAATTTTAACCTTTGCGCTAATTATAGGAGCTATTGCTTATTTCGCGCTTAACGCAACCAAACAAATGAAAAAAATAGAAAATAATTATGAAGAAGTAAAAAATGATCCTTTAAAAGCTAGAATTTATACGCTCGATAACGGACTTAAAGTTTACTTAACTTCATATGCTGATGCTCCTAGAGTACAGACTAACATTGCAGTTCGTGCGGGTAGTAAAAATGATCCTGCTGATGCAACAGGTTTAGCTCATTATTTAGAGCATATGTTATTTAAAGGAACTGATGTTTATGGTTCCCTTGATTTTGAAAAAGAAGCTCCAATGTTGGATAAAATTGAAGCTCTTTATGAAGAATATCGCTCTTATGAAATGAGTGATACAGAAAATAGAGATAGAATCTGGGCTCAAATTGATTCAATTTCTGGTGAGGCAGCAAAATTTGCTATTGCTAATGAGTATGATAAAATGGTAAGTGGCTTAGGTGCAAAAGGAACAAATGCATATACATCAAACGAAAAAACAGTTTATATTAATGATATTCCATCAAACCAAATTGAAAAATGGTTAAAATTAGAAGCAGAGCGTTTCCGTTATCCTGTGTTTAGATTATTCCATACAGAGTTAGAGGCAGTATATGAAGAAAAAAATATAAGTTTAGATAATGATGGAAGAAAGATGTTTGAAGCTTTACTTGATGGTTTGTTTCCAACACACCAATACGGACAGCAAACAACAATCGGTACAGTTGAACATTTAAAAAATCCTTCTTTAACTGAAATTAGAAAATATTTTAACAAATACTATGTGCCAAATAATATGGCGATCTGTCTTTCAGGTGATTTTGATTATGATGAAACAATTGAGTTGATTAATAAGTATTGGGGAACTTTTGAAAGAAAAGATGATCCAACTTTTGATGTGATTCAAGAATCTCCTATTGCTGAGCCAGTTTACGCTGAGGTGTATGGACCAGAAGCAGAAAGGTTATATATTGGTTTTCGTTTTGATGGTGCAAATACTGAAGATGCAAAAATGTTAACTATGGTTGATATGGTGCTTTCTAATTCTGCAGCAGGACTTATTGATTTAAATTTAAACCAAGCACAAGAATTAATTGGTGGAGGATGTTTTCCTTATGTGTTGGAGGATTATTCTATGCACGGATTTTATGGTAGTCCAAAACAAGGACAGACTTTAGAAGAAGTAAAAGATTTATTATTAGCACAAATTGAGGATGTTAAAGCGGGTAATTTTCCTGATTGGTTAGTGGATGCAATTATTTCTGATTTGAAACTAAATCAGACTAAAAAGTTAGAAAGTAATAGTGGTAGAGCAAATGAATTTGTTGATGCTTTTACTTTAGGAATTTCTTGGGAAGACCATCAAAATGAAATGGCAGAACTTGAGAAAGTAACTAAACAAGATATTATTGATTTTGCAAATGCTAAATATGCTGATAATTATGTAGTAGTTTACAAAAGAGCTGGTGAAGATAAATCTGTAATAAAAGTAACTAAACCTGCAATCACTCCTGTAAGTGTAAATAGAGAAGATCAGTCAGAATTTTTAGCTAACATATTAGCTGAAGAAGTAAAAGATATTGAGCCAGTATTTTTAGATTTTGAAAATGATATTCAAAAATCAAATGTTGGAGATGTTGAACTTTTTTACAAAGAAAACACTGAGAACGAAAGATTTAAGTTGAACTACATTTTAGAGATGGGTAAAGACCATGATGTAAAGCTAAAATTAGCGGTTGATTACTTAAAGTATTTAGGTACAGATGCTATGTCTCCTTCTCAAAAGGAAGAAGAGTTTTATAAGTTAGGTTGTGATTTATCAGTAAATTGTGGTTCTGAAAAAACTACCATAACTTTAAGCGGACTAGCAAATAATTTTGATGAATCTGTTGCTTTGTTTGAGCAAATTTTAGCTGGTGCAGTTGCTGATGATGAGGCACTTGAAAACTTAAAATTAAGTGAGCTTAAAGGAAGAAATGATGCAAAGCTAAACAAGCAAATCATCCTTTGGAGAGCAATGGGAAGTTATGCTAAGTATGGTGATAATTCTTCTTTCAGAAATATTTTATCAGAAGGAGATTTAAGTAATGTTACTTCAGCTGAATTAGTTGATTTGATTCATAACTTAACTTCTTATGAGCATAAGATTATGTATTACGGACCAGAACCAATAAATAAAGTTGCTTCTGATTTAGAGAAATTGCATGCAAATAAATCAGGGTTAAAAATGATTCCTTCTAAAAATGAATTTATTGAACAGCCAATGGATAAGCCAATGGTTTATGTAGTTGATTATGACATGAAACAAGCTGAGGTAATGATGCTTGCAAAAGGCGCTAAGTTAAACATGAATGAGTATCCTCAAATAAGATTTCATAATGAGTATTTTGGTGGAGGAATGAGTTCTATTGTATTCCAAGAAATGAGAGAATCTAAAGCTTTGGCTTATTCAGTTTACAGTACTTATACCATACCAAATGATAAAGATGACTCTCATTATTTAATGAGCTATATTGGTACGCAATCTGATAAATTAGGTGAGGCTCTGATTGGTATGAATGAGCTTTTGGAAACTATGCCAGAAGCTGAAACTAATATGGCTAATGCAAAAGAAGCTATTGAGCAAAAAATAAGAACTGAAAGATTAACTAAATCTAAAGTATTAACTGAGTATTTAAAAGCTGAGAAGATTGGGGTGACCCATGATATTAGAAAAGATATGTATGATGCACTTCCTACTTTTGATATGAATACTTTACAGGATTTCCATAATTCACATATTTCAGGAACTAACAGAGTGGTTATGGTTCTAGGATCTAAAGAAGATTTAGATTTAGAAGTATTAAAAGCGTATGGTGAAATAGTTCACTTAACATTAGAAGATGTATTTGGGTATTAAAAAAGATAGACAAGAGATAAAAAGATGAGTGATAAAAGATCCAAAATAATTTATACTAAAACGGATGAAGCGCCAATGTTGGCTACTCATTCTTTATTGCCAATAGTAAATGCTTTTACTGCTAAGGCTAGGGTTGAGGTGGAAACTAAAGATATCTCTTTAGCTGCTAGAGTATTAGCTTTGTTCCCTGAATATTTAGAGGAAAACCAAAGAGTAAATGATGCATTAGCAGAGCTTGGTGAGTTGGTAAAAAAACCAGAAGCAAACATTATAAAGTTGCCAAATATTTCGGCATCTGTACCTCAGTTAGTAGCAACAATTAAGGAGTTGCAAGCAAAAGGATTTAATATTCCTTCTTACCCAACAGAGGCAAAAACTGATGAGGAAAAAGCAATTCAATTAAAGTATAACAAAGTAAAAGGGTCTGCAGTAAACCCTGTTTTGCGTGAAGGAAATTCGGATAGGAGAGCACCAAAAGCTGTAAAGAATTATGCGAAAGTCAATCCACATTCTATGGGGGAGTGGAGTAAAGATTCTAAAACTCATGTTGCAACTATGAGTGAAGGTGATTTTCATCATAATGAAAAATCGGTTTGTGTGGAAAATGCAACTGATGTGAAAATTGAACTTTTTACAACTGATGGGAATACTGTTCTGAAAGCAAGCACGCCACTTTTAGCTAAAGAAATTATTGATGCGTCAGTAATGTGCAAGAAAGCTTTGTTAGCATTTTTAGAGAATGAAATTGCAGATGCTAAGGATAGCGGTATTTTACTTTCATTGCATATGAAAGCGACTATGATGAAGGTTTCTGATCCTATCATTTTTTCGCATGCTGTAAATGTTTTCTTTGCGGATTTAATTGCAAAACATAAAACAACTTTTAATGAGTTAGGTGTTGATTTTAAAAACGGATTTGGTGATTTAATTTCTAAATTACAAAATACATCATCAGAAAAAAGAGCTGAAATAGAAAGTGATATTGCTTTGGCATTTGAAAACAATGCCAATATTGCAATGGTGGATTCTGATAAGGGAATTACAAATTTACATGTTCCATCTGATGTTATTATTGATGCATCTATGCCTGCTATGATTCGTACTTCAGGGCAAATGTGGAATAAGGACAACAAAACTGAAGATACAAAAGCAATTATCCCTGATAGTTCGTATGCAAGTATATATAGTGCAACTATTGATTTCTGTAAATTAAATGGTGCTTTTGATCCTACTACTATGGGTACTGTCCCTAATGTTGGTTTAATGGCTCAAAAAGCAGAGGAATATGGTTCTCATGATAAAACATTCGAAATAAAATCAGATGGTATTGTAAAAGTTACTGATTCTGAGGGTATTGTTTTATTAGAGCATACTGTGGATGAAGGTGATGTCTGGAGAATGTGCCAAACAAAAGATGAGCCAATTAAGGATTGGGTAAAATTGTCTGTTAATAGAGCAAAAGCTACCAGTTGGCCAACTGTTTTTTGGCTGGACAAAAATAGAGCACATGATTCTGAGGTAATAAAAAAAGTAAATACATATTTACAAAGTCATAATACTGATGGATTAGACATTCAGATTTTACCTCCTTATGATGCTTGTGAGTTTACTTTAAAAAGAGTAAAGAATGGTGAAAATACTATTTCTGTAACTGGAAATGTGTTGAGGGATTATTTAACGGATTTGTTTCCGATTTTAGAATTGGGAACTTCTGCAAAGATGCTGTCAATTGTCCCACTTATGAATGGTGGAGGGTTGTTTGAAACTGGTGCTGGTGGTTCTGCTCCTAAGCATGTGCAACAATTTACTGCTGAGGGTCATTTAAGATGGGATTCTCTAGGAGAATTTATGGCAATTGTTGTTTCTTTAGAGCATTTAGCGGAGGTTAATGGGAATCCTAAAGCTAAAATATTGGCCGAAACTTTAGATAATGCAATTGAGGATTTATTAAAGAACGGAAAATCGCCTATGCGTAAAGTAGGGCAGTTGGATAATAGAGGTTCTCATTATTATTTGGCAATGTATTGGGCTAATGAGTTGGCCAACCAAACTGAAGATGCAGCTTTACAAGCAACTTTTGAAAAAGTGGCTGCTGATATGAAAGTTCAGGAAGATAAAATTATGTTGGAACTGAATAATGCACAAGGTACTTCAGAAGACATGAAGGGCTATTACCACCCAAATGAAGATGTTGTGTTTGACAGAATGAGAGCTAGTAAAACCTTAAATACTATTATAGATAATATATAATTTAAATTATTAGTTTTAGATTTTAAAAGCCGAGTATATGCTCGGTTTTTTTAATTAAAAAAACTCTTGCTTAAAATTAATTAAGTATAATTTGTTACTTGCTCTAGTCATAGCAGTGTAAAGCCATCTTAAATAAGATTTATCTAACATATCCTCAGTAAAATATCCTAAGTCAATAAATACATTTTCCCATTGCCCTCCTTGTGATTTGTGGCAGGTAATGGCATAGGCGAATTTTATCTGTAGGGCATTAAAGAATTCATCTTCCTTAATTCTTTTGTTGAGTTCTTTTTGTCCTTTGTAGTCTTTTGCAACTTCTTTGTAAAGATGTTGGTATTGGTCGTAAGTTATTGCTGGGCTTTCACTAGTTAGCGTGTCTAAAAGGACTATCACATCAAGTGATTTCTCATCAGGATAATCCACCATTTGTACACTTGCTCTTGCAAACCGGAAACCATAGCGTTCAATTCTATCAGTAATTTTAATTACTTCTACTATATCTCCATTGGCAATAAATCCTGCTTTGCTACTATCATCAAGCCAAAAGTAGTTATTACGAACAATCATAAGCATATCTCCTGCAGAAATTTCATCTTCTTGCCACCTAATTTTTGCTCGTATTTGTTGGTTGTATTGGTTGGCTCTTTTATTGGAACGGCAAAGTACAGTTGTGCTGTTTACTCCATCATTACTGTAGGCACTTTCCAGTGTATCTTGTAAATCCTCACCAGTATTTAGGCGAATAACTTCTGAGTTTGTTTTTAGCTGAGGATAAGAATAATCATTGGTTGAAATCTTATCCCTTAATGCAGTTGCATTTTCTAATATAAGGGAGTCATTTTTTTGCCTTACTACTTGCGTAAGTTCTCGGCAAATTACTTGCTTTGAGTATTTGCGCTCCAATCCCTCTTCCTCTAAGGCTGGGCTAATATCTAAATGTACTGGAGGAAGTTGGGCTGTATCTCCAATCAAAATAAGTTTGCAATCACTTCCATTATAAACATATTCAATCAAATCATCTAGCAATGATCTGTTCCCAAAACCTTTGTCAGAATTCTCAGCAATCATTGATGCTTCATCAACAATAAAGATGGTATTGCTGTGCGTATTGTCCTTTAAAGTTATGTAAGTATTACCGCTTTTATTGGTTCTTATCCAGTATATTTTTTTGTGAATGGTGCTTGCAGCTTTCTTGGAATATTTCCCTAATACTTTTGCTGACCTTCCTGTTGGTGCCATAAGTACTGAGCGTTTTCCTAGAACAGGTAATGATTTTACCAAAGTAGAAACAAGAGTTGTTTTGCCTGTTCCTGCATATCCTTTTAACATAAAAATCGAACGATTTCCAATTGTTGCTACAAAGTCAGCAATATCAGTAAATAATTCATCTTGCTCTTTGGTGGGAGTAAAAGGAAAATGTAATCTAAGTTTGTCTTGCAATTTTTGGCTTTTCATTTAAATGAAATTTACTTCTGCCTCTATGCTAATTCCATATTTTTCTAAAATTACTTCTTGCACTAATTCTGATAAATTGATAATGTCCTGTCCGCTTGCATTGTTGTAGTTTACAAGTACTAATGCTTGATTTTTATGCACTCCTGCATCTCCTTTTCTGTATCCTTTTAGTCCAGCATTATCTATTAGCCAGCCAGCTGCCACTTTGGTTTCTGTGTCAGCCATTTTGTAACCAACTATATTTGGGAATTCTTTTTGTAATTCTTCAAACCTTTCACTACTAATTATTGGATTTTTAAAGAAACTCCCACTATTTCCAATTTCAGATGGGTTAGGTAATTTTCTATTTCTTATATTTATTACTGCATCTGCAATGTTTTTAGGATTTGCTTCTAGGTTAAGAGTTTTTAATTCTCCTTCAATTGCTCCGTAAGTAGTTTTGTTAAGTGGTGTTTTACTTAATTTGAATTCTACTTTTGTAATGATGAATTTGTTTTTCAGTTCTTCTTTGAAGATTGAGTTTCTATATTCAAAATTACAATCTTCATTACTAAAAGTTTTTATTTCTTGTGTTGAAATTTCTAGTGCTGTTACTTTATGTATTGTTTCTTTTACTTCCATGCCGTAAGCACCAATATTTTGAATAGGGCTTGCTCCAACTGTTCCTGGTATAAGTGCTAAATTTTCAACTCCTGATAGCTCTTGACTTACACTCCACATTACAAATTCATGCCAATTTACGCCACCACCAACTTCCACAATTATATTATTGTCATTGTCTTCTAAAATGCAAATTCCAATGATTTTATGTTGCATCATTAGTCCATCATAATCTTGCGTTAATAATATATTGGATCCACCTCCAAGTATAAATGTTTTGTTGTTTTTATAAATGTTTGAGTTTAGGATGTCCTTTAACTCTAAAACAGAATCAAATTCAGTAAAAAACTTTGCTTTGGCATTTATTCCAAAAGTATTGAGCTTTTTTAATGAGAAGTTTTCTTCAAACTTGCCCATTTATAAAGTGTTAGAGTCAATATCAATAACTTTATTTTCAGCACACTTAATTGTTCTTGCACTATATTTTTTTATTATTGAATAATCATGAGTTGCAATAAGGATAGTTGTTCCTTTTGCATTAATTTCTTTTAATAATTCAATAATTTTTTCTGATTTTTCAGGGTCTAGATTTCCTGTTGGTTCATCAGCTAATATTAACTCTGGATGATTTAGTAAAGCTCGTGCTATTGCACCTCTTTGTTGCTCCCCTCCTGATAATTCGTAAGGCATTTTGTCTGTTACTCCACTTAAGTGAACGCTATCTAATACCTCATCTATTCTGGCTTTAATTTCAGCTTTGTTTTTCCAGCCAGTTGCTTTAAGTACGAATTCTAAGTTGTCAAATACATTTCTATCTGTTAGTAATTGAAAATCTTGAAATACAATCCCTAACTTTCTTCTTAAAGTTGGAATTTCTTTCTGTTTGATTTTAGTTAATTCAATGTCAGCAACAGTTATATTTCCTGCATCTACTTTTAGCTCACCATAAAGCGCTTTTAGTAATGAACTTTTTCCGCTACCTGTTTCTCCTATAAGATAAAGGAATTCTCCGTTCTCAATTTTTAAAGTAATATTGCTAAATACTTGGTGGTTCATTTGGCGTATATCAACACCCTCTAGGCTAATAATATTATTGTTCATTGCTTGGTGAGTATTTGTGAATGATGCCAAAAGGAATTTTATTGAGTAACTTAGTGATGCCTTCAATCTCAGTTGTTAAATTATTTTTTGTTAACCCTTTTTCTATCTGGTTAAGTCTAAAATAAGCAATTAAAGTCATTTGTTCATCCCTTACTTGTACAAAGTCAGGGATGGTTTTAGTTCCTTTTATTTTTAAGATGTTTAACACTAAGGCAAATTAATATATTAATTAGATGTAAAACGCTAAGTTATCTTAATAATTGTTAAGAAATTGTGTTGAAAACTTCATGGTTTACTTATTTACTCACTTTGGATATTTACTACTTTTAAATCTGATAAGAAATCCTATGAAATTAAGATATTACACCCTACTTTTTTTACTGTTTTCTAGTAGTTTAGTTTTTGCTCAAAATCATTCTTTTGATGATGCTCAATCACTTTTTGATGATGGAAAATATAGTGCGGCACAAGCTCTTTTAAATCAACTTTCTTCTGGTCATTCAGCTAATGCTGAAGCAATGTTTTTAAATGCAAAATGTTCCAAAGCTTTATTTCTATCTGATTCTGAGCTTTTGTATGAGGAGTTGAATGAGTATTTTCCTTATCATCAATTCAAGCAAGAAGTAAATGCTGATTTGGCGCTTATTAATTACAGAAAGAAAGATTACTCAAATGCTATTTCTTACTTTCTTGAGTTAGACAGTTTATCTAATGAGTTTATATTTAAGTTAGCGTATGCTAGTTTTAGTATGGATTCATTAGTTGATGCACAGTATTATTTTTCAAAATTAATTGGAACAGTAAGTAAATATTCTTCTACTGCTCAATATTATTATGCTTATATTGCTTATGAAAGAGGGTTTTATAAGTCGGCTTTAGTTTCTTTTAATAAACTACTGAATGATGAGAAGTTTGGTAATATTGTTCCTTATTACATTAGTCAAATTTACTTTTTTCAAAAGGAATACAAACAATTAATAGCTTTTGCGAAACCATTATCAGAAAAAGTAATTGCTAGCAGGAAATCAGAAGTTAATAGATTGTTAGCGGAGGCTTATTTCAGAACTAAAGATTTCGAGAATGCTATTATTCATTTTGAGGTGTTTTTAGAAGAAGAAAAAGAAGGTAATTCAGTTGTTCATTTCTTGCTTGGGCAAGCTTATTATAATTCTAAAAACTACCTTTCTGCAATCTCATCTTTGGAGAAAGTTTCTAATTCAGCAGATAGTCTGATGCAAAACTCAGCCTATTTTTTAGGGGCTAGTTATTTAAAGACTGATAATAAGAATTACGCATTACAAGCCTTTAAAATATCCTCAGAATATAATTACAACCCTATTTTGAAAGAAGAGGCTTTTTATAATTATGCAAAACTTTCCTTTCAACTAGAGCTTCCTTTTGAGAATACTTTGGCTGCTTTAAAAACTTATTTGGAGTCGTACAACAATCCATTGCATAAAAAGATAATTGAGGATTTAATGGTTAAGTCTCTACAAAGTACGAGTCAGTATTCTGAGGCTTATAATGCTTTGGTTGACATTCACCTTTTAACTAACTCTCAGCAAATAGCTTTGCAGCAGTTAGCTTTTTTCTTAGGTGTAAAAGAATATAATCAGCAGAACTTTAAAGATGCGATTTCTTATTTTACTGTAGCGAATAGATATCCTATAAATGATGATTATTCTTA
Organism: uncultured Flavobacteriales bacterium; assembly: GCA_905478185.1. Lineage (GTDB taxonomy): Bacteria > Bacteroidota > Bacteroidia > Flavobacteriales > BACL11 > UWMA-0277. Next base: position 23,641 of record CAJQHO010000004.1, read on the forward strand.
CTTAACAAATTATTGGTTAGCTGATTGCTGCTTTCAGCTTAGAGATTTTGATAAATCAATCGCTATTTATTCTGATTTATCAGTTTCATCAAATAAAAACCTTTCAGATTATGAGAGCTTGAAAAGTTATAATTTAGCGTATTCCTATTTTCAAAATGCAGATTATTCTAATGCAATTAAGTGGTTTCGTACATATGAGAAAACAGCAATTGATAGTATGAAGTTGAATGATACATACTTTAGAATTGCTGATGGATATTTTATGAGCTCTGATTTTTCTTTAGCTCAGAAATACTATAATAAAGCTATTGCTTATAATTTGTTTGATGTTGATTATGGAATTTATAAGCGTTCGGTTTCTTTAGGTTTGATTGGTAAAAATAAATCTAAAGTTAAGTTGTTAAAGCAAATTATTGCTGATTATTCAGCTTCATCATATTATGATAATTCTCTTTATGATTTAGCAAAATACTATAAAAATACTCAGCAAAATGATTTAGCAATAAAGTATTATGATGATTTATTGATTGCTACTAAAGATGAAAACTTAATTGCTGATGCTTATTTAAGTAAAGGAATGATTTATTTCAATTCATCAAAAACTAATAAAGCAATTGTTGAATTTTTGTTTGTTGTAAATAATTACCAGCAAACAATTTATTTTAAAGAAGCGATTTCTGGATTGCAAGCGGCTTATTCTTCATTAGCTCAAATTGATAAATACTTAGCTGTAATTGAAGGGTTACCATCAGTAAGTATTAGCAGAGCAGAGCAGGATTCATTAACTTATAATGCGGCTTTTATGAAGTTCTCAGAATTAGAATATAAGGTTGCTAAAAAAGCGTTTGATAAATACCTGTCAACTTTTGAAAATGGAATATTTGTAAATGATGCAACTTATTATAATGCGATTAGTGCTGTAAAAATTAATGATTCAATTGCAGCTATTACCCTCTATGAAAAGGTTGTGGAATTAGGTGTTAAATCTCATCAAGAAACTGCTATGTTGTTTTTGGCTAGAGAAAGTTACTCAAGAGATGATTTTGTAAATTCTAATAAACATTATAAAACTCTTTTGGAATATGCTTCATCAAACTCAATAAAACGAGAAGTTGTTATTCGCTTAATGACAGGCAATGAGTTGATTGATAGTAAGGTCGCGTTTAATTTTGCAAAACAAGTTGTGGAATTTGATAAAACAGATAATTGGTTGTTGAGTAAGGCTTATGTTATAATTGCTAGAAATGAGTTTGAAAATGGAAATTATGCCAAATCAAAAGTTACTTTTAAGCAAGTGGTTGGGCTTTCTAATTATGATGAAGGTGCTGAGGCAAAATATTATTTAGCTTATCTTACTTTCTTAGATGAGAATTTGACTTTGGCTGAGCAAATAATTTTTGAACTTGCTGAGAAATATTCTAGCGATTATTTCATTGCAAAAGCTTTTATCCTATTGGCTGATATTTATGTTGCGCAGGAAAATAATTTTCAGGCAAAAGCCACTTTAGAAAGTATTATTGAAAATCATAATGGTGATGATTTAGTGAATTTAGCTCGTAAGAAATGGGAGCAGATTGTTGAAAAGGAAAAAGTTGTAACGCCTGAAGTAGAAGAGGAATTTTATATTGATATCTCAGAAGATGAGATTGTATATGAGGAAGAAGTTCGTGATGAGATTGATGAGGATTATATAGTGGAAATTCCAGACTCTTTGAAGGTTAAATCGGATAGTTTAGAAATTAAAATTTTAGAAGATGAAGAAATCGAATAGTCTACTTTTACTTTTTTGTGTAAATATTGTCACTGTTTTTGCTCAGGATTTAAAAACAACTGAGGTAAATGTGGTTGAAGGTTTTAAGCCCACAATTCCAGAAGCCACTCGTTTAAATGAAAATGCAGTTTTTGCTGACACAATAAAAGAAGATAGAGTTCAAACTTATGAAGTTATTGAGTCTGAATTGCAGTCAGACTATAAAACTAAACCTTTGAAAGCTGCTAAAGTAAAAGATGATAAAATCCCAGAATTATATGCTACAAAAGTTTCGTTAGGTACAGGTTTTAGAATTGGGAGTAAAACAAGTGTAGTTCATAATAGTTTGCGCTCAATAGATATGAGTTATGGAATTATTGCTAATCATCAAAATAGTGATTATAAAATTGACTCAAAAATTGCAGGAAGGAGTAATAATAATCTTCATTTATATGGTAAGAAAATTTCAGCTAAACATATTTTTATTTCAAATTTGGATTATGATAGAAAAGCGGTTTATACATACGGAATAGGATCTGAGAATAAAAATCATGAAGGGTTTGAAAATAATCCTTATTATAATCGTTTTGCATATACTAAATTTTCATTTACTGCAATTTCAAAAGCGAATGATGAAGATAAATTAAAACACCATACAACTTTCTTTGTTTCTGATTTGAATGAGTTTTCTGAAAATCAAATTCATTTAAGCACAGATATAAGTAGAGTAGTAGAAGGGTATCCAATTAATTTAGAGATTGAGTTGAACGATTATCTGAATTATAATAGTAAAGATTTAGCTTTTGAAAGTAGTGATGTTAAATCTTTTCATTTTTTCCCATCAACTTCTATTGCTAAATATGGGATTTATTTTGATTTAGGGGTTGAATTTCATTATCAGATACAACTTGATGACAATGAATTCGAGATTTTTCCGCAAATAAAAGCATCTAAGGAGTTAGTAAAAGATATTTTGTTAGTATATGGTGGCTTGCGTCATAGCGAGCACAGACATACGCTTAAATCGCTTTCAGATGAAAATCCGTACATTCACTCTTACGGAACAAATCAATCTATTTTAGCAGGTAATAATGTGCCGCAAAGTTTAGAAACTACTGATTCTGATGAATTATTTGTAGGTATGAGGAATGTTTTGGGAAAGGATGAGGTTTTTGAAGGAAGCCTTGCTTATGGTGAGATAAATAATTTTGCTCACTTTATTGGCATTTCAAATGGTGGTTACAATAGATTTCAAGTAAATTATTTAGAGTCTGTTTGGCAATTACACGCTAATGCAACTTATGATAAAAAGATTAATAATATCATCAGTTTAAACGCAGCTGCTGATTATTTTTATTGGAACAAAGAAGTTTATCATAAACCGAATTTTACTGCAAATTTAAGTGCCCCTATTAATTTGAGAAATAAAATAAAAGTTGCCCCATCTCTATGTTATATAGGAGAAAGAAATGTGAATGATGAAGATCAGTTTTTGTCAGCTCAGTTTCATGCTAATTTTGCTTTATATTATTCATACTCCAAACAGCTTTCGGCTTATTTGCAATTAAACAACTTAACAGGAACGCAAAATGAAATCTGGAAAGATTATAAAGAAGTTGGATTTAATGGTGTTTTTGGCATCAATTATTCCTTCTAAATCTTATCAACATTTGTTGAAAAACTCTTCTATTTTTTAGCGTATTCTGTATGGGTTTAAATCATTCAATAATTGTATATTTGTCTGTTTTAAAAATTAGAGATATATAATTCAAATTTATGAGTGAGGAAAATAAAAATCAAGAGTATAGTGCTGATAATATTCAAGTACTTGAAGGGTTAGAAGCTGTAAGGAAAAGGCCAGCCATGTATATTGGTGATATTGGTGTAAAAGGTCTGCATCATTTGGTGTATGAGGTGGTGGATAATTCAATTGATGAGGCTTTAGCTGGGCATTGTTCTCATATTGATTGTTTTATCAATGAAAATAACTCCATAACAGTAACTGATAATGGTAGAGGAATTCCAACTGGAATGCATGAAAAAGAAGGGCGTTCTGCTTTAGAAGTAGTAATGACGGTGCTGCATGCTGGGGGTAAGTTTGATAAAGGTTCTTATAAAGTTTCTGGTGGACTTCATGGTGTGGGTGTGAGTTGTGTAAATGCACTTTCTTCTGATTTAAGAGTTGAAGTGCATAGAGATGGGAAGATGTACGAGCAAGAATATAAAATTGGTGCTCCTCAGTATGATGTTCGTGAGATTGGAACTACTGATATTACTGGAACTAAAGTTACTTTCCTTCCAGATGCTACTATTTTTGAAGATACAATTTATCATTTCGATATATTAGTTGCTCGTTTAAGAGAATTGGCTTTTTTAAATAAAGGAATTCACCTTTCAATTACTGATAAAAGAAGAAAAGATGCTGAAGGAGAGTTTGTGAAAGAGGAATTTTATTCGGAAGGAGGATTAAAGGAGTTTGTGTCATTTTTGGACGAGACAAGAGATTCTATTTTAGAGGATGTTATCTATATTGATGGAGAAAAAGATGGTGTTCCAGTTGAGGTAGCTATGATTTACAATACCTCATATACTGAAAATGTGCATTCTTATGTAAATAATATTAATACTCATGAAGGAGGTACTCACCTTTCAGGATTCAGAAGAGGACTTACACGTACTCTCAAGAAATATGCGGATGGTTCAGGATTATTGAAAAAAGTTAAGTTTGAAATTTCTGGAGATGATTTTAGAGAAGGTTTAACGGCTGTAATTTCTGTTAAAGTTATGGAGCCTCAATTTGAAGGGCAAACAAAAACAAAATTAGGAAATAAGGAAGTTACTTCTGCAGTTTCACAATCGGTAAGTGATATGCTTACTTTCTATTTAGAGGAAAATCCTGAACAAGCAAAAAGAATTGTGCAGAAAGTTATTTTGGCTGCAACAGCAAGAAATGCTGCTACTAAAGCTAGAGAAATGGTGCAAAGAAAAAGTGTTCTTACTGGATCTGGATTACCTGGTAAACTTTCAGATTGTTCTGAAAAAGACCCGGCAAAATGTGAGATTTTCTTAGTTGAGGGGGATTCGGCAGGTGGTACAGCAAAGCAAGGTAGAGATAGACACTTTCAAGCAATTATGCCATTAAGAGGTAAAATCCTTAATGTGGAAAAAGCAATGCAACATAAAGTTTTTGAAAATGAGGAAATCAAAAATATGTTTAAAGCATTGGGTGTTTCAATTGGTACTATTGATGATGAAAGAGAATTGAATATTGAAAAATTGAGATATCATAAAGTTGTAATTATGACGGATGCGGATATTGACGGTTCTCATATTGCTACTTTATTATTAACTTTCTTCTTTCGTTTTTTAAAGCCACTTATTGAGCAAGGTTTTGTCTATATTGCTACTCCACCTTTATATTTATTAAAAAGAGGTAAAGACCATAGGTACTGTTGGGAAGAAAGCCAAAGAGATGCAATGATTATGGAAATGAAAGGAGGGAAAGATGTTAATGTAATTATCCAAAGATATAAAGGACTTGGGGAAATGAATGCGTCTCAGTTATGGGATACAACTTTGAATCCGGAATACAGAACATTAAAACAAGTTACAATTGATAATGCTGCTGAGGCAGATAGAGTCTTTTCAATGTTAATGGGAGATGAAGTGCCTCCAAGAAGAGCCTTTATTGAAGCAAATGCTAAATATGCCAATATTGACGCATAAGTTTTAACAAACAAAATTAAAAAAACAACCAAATAAATAAAAGAATGAAAGTTACAGTAGTGGGAGCAGGAGCAGTAGGAGCAAGTTGTGCGGAATATATCGCAATAAAAAACTTTGCCTCAGAAGTAGTATTAGTTGATATTAAGGAAAATTTTGCTGAAGGAAAATCAATGGATTTAATGCAAACTGCATCTTTAAACGGTTTTGACACTAAAATTACAGGTTCAACTAATGATTACTCAAAAACTGCTGGAAGTCATGTTGCAGTAATTACTTCAGGAATTCCAAGAAAACCAGGGATGACAAGAGAAGAATTAATCGGAATTAATGCAGGAATTGTAAAGTCAGTTTCTGAGCAATTAATAAAGCAATCTCCTGATGTAATTTTGATTATTGTTAGTAACCCTATGGATACTATGACTTATTTAACGCATAAAGTAACTGGTTTACCTAAAAACAGAATTATTGGAATGGGTGGTGCTTTGGATTCTGCAAGATTTAAATATAGATTAGCTGAGGCTATGGAATGCCCAACATCTGATATAGATGGAATGGTAATTGGAGGTCATTCTGATAAAGGAATGGTTCCTTTAACAAGAATTGCCACAAGAAATTCTGTTAGAGTTTCAGAATTTTTGGAAGCTGATAGATTGCAAAAAGTATTGGAAGATACTAAAGTTGGTGGGGCAACATTGACAGGTATGTTAGGTACTTCTGCTTGGTATGCTCCAGGTGCTGCAGTTAGTGGGTTAGTTCAAGCAATTGCTTGTGATCAAAAGAAAATGTTCCCTTGTTCAGTTATGCTTGATGGTGAGTATGGTTTAAGTGATTTGTGTATTGGAGCTCCTGTAGTTTTAGGTAAGAATGGTATTGAAAGTATAGTTGAAATTGACTTAGTTGAAGCGGAATTAAGTCAGTTAATATCTTCTGCTGAAGGAGTGAAAGCAACTAACACTTTGCTTAACGATTTAAATCTGTAAATATTTATCATTTAGAATGTTGCTAAATTGATAAAACTTACTATTTTTGCAGCCCTAATTTAAGAATTAAGAAAATGAAAAAAGATATCCACCCAAAAGAGTATAGATTGTGCGTTTTTAAAGATATGTCAACAGAGTTTACAATTTTAACAAAATCATGTGTTGAGTCTGAAAGTACTATTAAATGGGAAGATGGTAATGAATATCCGTTAGTGAAAATGGAGATTTCTTCTGATTCTCATCCTTTCTATACAGGAAAAGCTAAGTTGCTTGATACTGCAGGAAGAATTGATAAATTTAAAAATAAATATAAGAAATTTGCTAAATAGTAAATTTTCAACTTTAATAAAAAGCCCGCACAATTTTGTGTGGGCTTTTTTTTTAACTTTGCAGTATGAATGTAATTTTATTTGACACTAATCGATCTAATTTTTATCCCTTATCATATACACGACCAATTTCTGAGTTTCGAATAGGAATTTTAACGATAAAGGAAAAGTGGACGCATTATTATAAAAATATTTCTACTAAAACAGAAGATTATTTAGTTAGTAAATATCCCATCAGAAAGCAAAAAGAAAATCTTTGGATTGATGCTTCTGTTTTGCCATCAAAAGAATTAAAAACGGAGTTAGATAGCTTAAGAAATGGAGAAGTTCTTGAGGCAAATGGGAAAATTATTGCATTTAAAAATTTAAATTATTCTTTTAAAAATTTGAATAAAATTAACACTTCAATTCTTGTTAATTCAATTGAAAATATATGGGATATTTTTTCTGATAATGGAAGGGAAATTGAAGCTGATTTTAAATTACTTACTAAATCAAGAAAATCACAAAAGATTAGCAATACCAATACTGTAATTGGTAAGCATATATTTGTCGAGAAAGGCGCGAAAATTTCATGTAGTATTCTAAATGCAGAAAATGGCTCTATATATATAGGCAAAAATACTGAAATTATGGAAGGAGCTATCATAAGAGGTCCTTTTGCAATGGGTGAAAATGCTGTTTTAAAAATGGGATCAAAAATTTATGGACCAACAACTTTAGGTCCGCATTGTAAGGTTGGTGGTGAGGTAAATAATTCTGTTTTCTTTGGTTATTCATCAAAAGCACATGATGGTTTTTTAGGTAATTCTGTAATTGGTGAGTGGTGCAATTTAGGAGCAGACACAAATAATTCAAACCTCAAAAATAATTATACTGAGATTAAACTTTGGAATTATGAAATGGAACGATTCAAAAAAACTGGCTTGCAGTTTTGTGGATTAATTATGGGAGATCATTCAAAATGCGGAATAAATACAATGTTTAATACGGGTACCGTTATTGGTGTTAGTGCAAATATATTTGGCAGTGGTTTTCCAAGAAATTTTGTTCCTTCATTTAGTTGGGGAGGAGCTTCTGGTTTTCAAGTTTATAAATTACCCAAAGTATTTGAAGTTGCTTCAAAAGTATTTGAAAGAAGAAAGCTTGACTTTGATGAGAACGAACAAAATATTTTGTCAGAAGTGTATGATATGACAAAACGCTACCGAAACGAGTAATAACTGACAAAACGACCATCTTAAATCTATGGCACACTAATTGCGAATGTAATTGGTGAAAACAAATATTATGAAGAAAGATTTTAGAATAAGTTCAGCAGAGTTTTCTGACATGCTGAATGAAGATACAGAGTTTTTGCCATTGATGAGTGATGAGGATGAAGCAAAAATATCAAAGGAAGATACACCAAATGAACTTCCAATTTTACCTTTAAGAAATACAGTTTTATTTCCAGGTGTTATTATCCCAATTACTATCGGTAGAGATAGATCAGTCAAATTGATAAAAGATGCTGAAAATGGCAATAAGACAATTGGAGTTGTAGCTCAAAAGGATTTTGATACAGAATTGCCAGAATTAAGTGATTTAAATCATGTTGGAACTGTAGCTCATATTTTGAAAATGTTAAAAATGCCTGATGGAAATATCACTGCTGTTATACAGGGTAGAAAGCGTTTTGAGATTACTAAAATGGTTCAAAAAGACCCTTATTTTAAGGCAAAAGTAGTTGATTTAAAAGAGGTAAAGCCTGAGAAAAAAGATGAAGAATTTGGTGCGTTAGTTTCATCTGTAAAGGATTTGGCTCTTAGGATTATTGATGAATCTCCTAATATTCCTGCTGAGGCGGCAATTGCAATTAAAAATATTAAAAATTCATCTTTTGCAATAAATTTTGTTTCTTCAAATATGAATATTGGTTTGACTGAAAAGCAATTATTACTAGAAGAAGTTGATTTGAAGAAGCGTGCTATTTTAGTATTAGAACTCTTAACTAAAGAGCTGCAAATGCTAGAAATGAAAAATAAAATTCAATCCAAAGTTCAAACAGATTTAGATAAACAGCAAAGAGAATATTATTTGAATCAGCAAATGAAAGCTATTCAAGAGGAATTAGGAGGGAGTGGTTCTCAAAAAGAAATTGATGAAATGCGCAAGCAGGCATCAAAAAAGAAATGGAATAAAGAGATTGCAAATGCATTTGAGAAGGAGCTTAGAAAGTTACAAAGAATGAATCCTTCTATGTCCGATTATGCTGTACAGAGAAGTTATATTGAGTTGATATTGGATCTTCCTTGGGATAAAGTTACAACTGATAGTTTTGATTTGAAACAAGCGAGAGATATTTTAGATAGAGATCATTTTGGTTTAGTAAAAGTAAAAGAAAGAATTATTGAACATCTAGCAGTTTTAAAATTAAAGGGTGATATGAAATCGCCAATTTTATGTTTGTATGGCCCTCCTGGGGTTGGAAAAACTTCATTAGGAAAGTCAATTGCTGAGGCTTTGGGTAGAAAATATGAGCGTGTTTCTTTAGGTGGTTTGCGTGATGAAGCCGAAATTAGAGGGCATAGAAAAACTTATATTGGTGCAATGCCAGGAAGAATCATTAAATCAGTAAAAAAAGCAAAATCCTCAAATCCAGTTTTTGTTTTAGATGAGATTGATAAAGTCACAAGAGATAATCATGGTGATCCTTCTTCTGCACTTTTAGAGGTTTTAGACCCTGAACAAAATGAAACTTTTCATGACAATTATTTGGAGTTAGATTATGATTTATCAAAAGTGATGTTTGTGGCTACTGCTAATTCTTTAGCTACAATTCAGCCTGCACTAAGAGATAGAATGGAAATTATTGAGATCAATGGATATACTATTGAGGAAAAAGTACAAATTGCAAAAAAACATTTGTTGCCAAAACAAATAAAGTTACACGGATTAAAAGAGGAACAGTTTACAATTTCTGATGAAATGTTAGAAAAAATTATTGATCAGTATACTAGAGAATCGGGTGTTAGGACTTTGGATAAAATGATTAGTAAAATGATTCGGAATGTTGCAAAATCTATTGCAATGGATGAGAGTTTTGATTATTCTCCTGATGTTAAGGTTGTAGAAAAAGTTTTAGGAGCACCAAGATTTGATAGAGATAGATTTACTGATAATTCTGTTGCGGGTGTTGTCACTGGTTTAGCTTGGACATCAGTAGGTGGTGATATTTTGTTTATTGAAAGTAGCTTGAGTAAAGGAAAAGGAAAGTTGTCTGTTACAGGAAATCTAGGAAAAGTGATGAAGGAATCGGTTACTATTGCTATGGAATACCTAAAAGCACATGCTGAGATTTATGAGCTTTATTCAGAAGTTTTTGATAAATGGAATGTTCATGTTCATGTTCCTGAAGGTGCAACACCAAAGGATGGTCCTTCAGCTGGAATTACAATGTTTACTTCTTTAGTTTCTTCATTTACACAAAGAAAAGTTAAAGAGAAAATAGCAATGACTGGAGAACTTACTTTAAGAGGGAAAGTATTGCCAGTTGGTGGGATTAAAGAAAAAATATTGGCAGCAAAACGATCAGGAATTAATGAAATTTTGCTTTCAAAGCAGAATAGAAAAGATATTTTAGAAATCAATGAAAAGTATGTAAAGGGAATGACTTTTCATTATGTAGAGACTTTAAAGGAGGTAATTGATATTGCTTTGCTAAATGAAAAGGTTGATGATGCTGTTGAAATTAATTAATGTTTTTCAATAATAATTTAATTTAAGAATCGTTAAAAATTAAAAATGATGAAAAAAATAATGTTACTTATTAGTTTGGTATTAGGAATTTCAACATCTAATGCTCAGGAAGGTGTTGATTCATATTCGAATATGACTGATGGCATTAAAGAATATACTGGAGTAGTTCCAAGAATTGGATTTAACTTTGGTGCAGCTTTCTAATATTGAATGATTAAAAGAAAAATCTTAATAGCACTTTTTTCCCCTTTAGCACTTTTTTCCCAAGATGGTGGGCAAACAGCTTTTTCTTTTGTAGATATAGAGACATCTCCAAGAGTTGAGGCATTGGGAGGTAGTGGTATTGCAATTTTCGATAATGATGTTTCATTAGTGCAAACTACTCCATCACTGTTAAGTCCTGAAATGGATAAAGCTATAGTATTTTCTTTTGGAGATTACTTTTCGGATATTAATTTGCTTTCATTTTCTTTCTCAAAGAATATAGAGGAATTAGGTGTTTTTGCGCTTTCATTAAAAGCAATAAATTACGGAAGTTTTGATAGAAATGATAAGAATGGTTATAATCATGCTGGATTCTCTGCAAATGATCAAGTTCTTACTTTTGGTTTTGCTAAACAGCTGCATAAAAGGTTTACTCTTGGTATAAATTTAAATTTAATCAATTCTAATTACGATTCTTATAATTCATTTGCAATCAGTTCAAATATCTCATCAACATATTATAACAAAGAGAAAAGATTTACCTCTACTTTTCTAGCTAAAAATATAGGAAGGCAAGTTAATTCATATACATCAATTAATGAGAGTTTGCCATTTGAAATGCAATTTGCAATAAGCAAGGAGTTGGCTCATTTACCTTTCAGATATCATCTAACATATAATTCAATCAATATATTTGATGTTAAATCTCATTATAAATTAACAAGTCAAACTAATACAGATTCAGGAGAGTTAGAGATTAAACAGGAGAGTATTGCTAAAACTGCATTGCGTCATATCGTTATTGGAGGAGAGCTTAATCCCTTTAGAAAAAGTTTATTTATTAGAGGTGGGTTTAATTTTCAAAGAAGATTTGATTTAACAACTACAACTCGCCCTGCATTAGTTGGTTTTTCTTGGGGTATCGGTTTTAAAGTAATGAAATATCGTTTTGATTATAGTCGATCTTCTTATCATTTGTCAGGAGCGCCAAATAATTTTAGTATTGCTACAAATTTGAGTACTTTTGGCCTCTAGATGAGTTTAACTTTTAATATTGCTATTGACGGACATTCCTCTTGTGGCAAAAGCACAATAGCAAAATCTATTGCTCTGAAATATGGCATGCGCTATATTGATACGGGAGCAATGTACAGAGCGATCACACTTTATTTTATGAGAAACAATATCATTAAAAATAAACAAGTTGATTTTGCTTTACTCTCAGATTCTTTAGATAAAATAACTATTAATTTTCAATTCAATTCTGAGCTAAAAAAGTCAGAAACTTTTCTGAATAATGAGAATGTTGAGTCAATTATTAGAGGGTTTGAGGTTTCCGATAATGTTTCAATTATTGCTCAAATTAAAGAGGTAAGAGAAAAGTTAATTCTTTTGCAAAGAGCAATTGGAAAGTCCAAAAATGTAGTGATGGATGGTAGAGATATTGGAACAAAAGTTTTTCCTGACGCAAGGTTAAAGCTTTTTGTTACTGCAAAGGCTAAAATTCGAGCTCAAAGAAGATTTGATGAGTTGACTGTAAAAGGTGAAAGAGTTACTTTTGATGAGATTTTACAGAATTTGAATGAAAGAGATGATTATGACACTAATAGAGACATCAATCCGCTTATGCAAGCAGAAGATGCTGTTTTGATTGATAATTCAGCACTTTCTATTCAGGATCAGAATGATTTAATTGATAACTTAATAAATACAAAAAAATAATGAAAGTAATTATTGATAAAAATTCAGGATTTTGTTTTGGAGTTGTTTATGCAATTCAAATGGCAGAATCTATTTTAGATGAAGAAGGAGTTTTGTATTGTTTGGGGGATATTGTGCATAATAATAAAGAAGTTGATAGGTTAAATGAAAGAGGTTTGAAAATTATAAATCATGAGGACTTAAAAGAATTGAAGGATTGTAAAGTTTTGATTCGTGCTCATGGAGAGCCGCCTTCTACTTATGCATTATCTTTAAAAAATAACATTCAACTATTGGATGCATCCTGCCCAGTTGTGCTTAAATTGCAACATCAAATTAAAGAAGGTTATGAGCAGTTAAAAGAAATTGATGGACAAGTAATTATTTTTGGAAAAGAAGGTCATGCGGAGGTGACTGGACTTGTTGGGCAGACAAATAGTGAGGCGATTATTGTTACTACTATTGAGGATTTGGAAAAGGTAGATTTTTCTAAGTCGATTTATATTTATTCTCAAACAACTAAGAGTCCAAAAGCTTACTTTGATATAACAAAAGAGATAGAGAGAAGAGTAAAATTGTCATCAAATCCTGATATTAAATACATAGTTAATGATACTTTGTGTAGGCAAGTTTCTGGTAGAGAGCCTCAGTTAAAGCAATTTTCTAATGATAATGATGTTATTATTTTTGTAAGTGGAAAGAAAAGTTCAAATGGTAAAATGTTGTATAAATCTTGCGAGAAAGAGAACCCTAACTCATACTTTATTTCGGATGTAGATGAGTTGAATAGTGAATGGTTTTTTGATGCTAAAACTGTTGGTATTTGTGGCGCTACTTCTACTCCAAGATGGTTGATGGAAAATATTCAAAAAGCTATCGAAAAAATAGCTTAATATTCTTTTGTGTTATTTCATATTAAAATTGTATTTTTGCACGCCTTTTCAGAATGTTAGTAAGGTAGTGAAAAGGAAACAATTATAATTAATCGCTCTTAAAGTTTAAAACATCTTAGCCTTACTTACTTTAAGATACAAATGTAAATGACGAAATATGTCAGAAGAAAAGAAAATAGTAACTGTTAAAAAAGCAGTGAAAAAACCTAGAATTTCTAAGGTTAAAAAAGAAGAAACTCCAAAATCTGTGGAGGTAAAAGCAACTGAAACTCCTGTTGTAGAAGAAATAAAATTAGAAGAAACTCCTGTAGTTAAAAAAGAGAAAACTTTATCTAAAGAAGAATTGCTTGCAAATTTTGATTGGGACAAAGCTGCTCAAAATGACATGTATTCTAATGAAGAAAGAACAGGTCTTGAAAAAGAATATGTTGCTACTCTTCCTGAGATTATGGACAAGCAAGTTCTTGATGGTACTGTTGTTATGATTACTGAGAGAGAAGTAGTTGTTGACATCAACTTTAAATCAGATGGGGTGCTTTCTTTTAATGAGTTTAAATATAATGAAGATTTAAAAGTTGGTGATTCTGTTGAAGTTTTAGTAGAAAAGCAAGAAGACAAAAACGGACAATTAGTTTTATCACATAAAAGAGCTAGAATTTTAATGGCTTGGGAAAAAGTTAATGTTGCATTAGAGACTGGTGAAGTTGTAAATGGTCAAATTTTGAGCAGAACAAAAGGTGGTATGATTGTTGATGTATTCGGAATTGAATGTTTCTTACCAGGATCTCAAATTGATGTTAAGCCAATCCGTGATTATGATGCGTATGTTGGTAAAAAGATGGAATTCAAAGTTGTGAAAGTAAATGAAGCATTCAGGAATGTTGTAGTATCTCATAAAGCATTAATTGAGGCTGATTTAGCAGTTCAAACTAAAGAGATCATGTCTAAATTAGAAAAAGGACAGGTACTAGAAGGAACTGTTAAAAATATAACTTCTTATGGTGTGTTTGTTGACTTAGGAGGTATTGATGGATTGGTACATATTACTGATTTATCTTGGGGTAGAATTTCTCATCCAGATGAGATTGTATCTTTAGATGAAAATATAAATGTTGTAATTCTTGACTTTGATGAAGGTAAGAGTAGAATTCAATTAGGATTAAAACAATTAGGTGCTCATCCTTGGGATAGTTTAGAGGGTGACTTAAAAGTTGGAGATGAGGTTGATGGAAAAGTTGTAGTTGTTGCTGATTATGGAGTGTTTGTTGAATTACAAGCAGGAATTGAAGCTTTACTACATGTTTCTGAAATGTCATGGTCAACTCACTTAAGATCAGCTAATGATTTCTATAAAAAAGGTGATGCTGTAAAAGCTCAAATTTTAACTTTAGATAAAGAGACAAGAAAAATGTCATTAGGTGTTAAGCAAATGACTCCAGATCCTTGGGCTGAAATTGAAGCAAATTTCCCTGTTGGATCTAAGCATAGTGTAAAAGTAAGAAACTTCACAAACTTTGGAATTTTTGTTGAGCTAGTTGAAGGTGTTGATGGTTTAGTTCATATTTCTGATTTATCTTGGAGCAAGAAAATTAAGCATCCAGCTGAGTTTACTCAAGTTGATTCAATGCTTGATGTTATTGTTTTAGATATTGATAAAGCAAATAGAAAAATCAGTTTAGGACATAAGCAGTTAGAAGACAATCCTTGGGATGAATATGCTAAGCAATTTATTGGAGGTAAAGATTATGAAGCAACTGTAACTGAAGTGCTTGACAAGGGAGCTGTTGTTTCTTTATCAGAAGAAGTTGAGGCTTTTGCTCCAAAAAGACATACTGAAAAAGAAGATGGTTCATCAATGGTTGTAGGTGAGACTTTATCTGTAAGAGTTCTTGAGTTCTCGAAAGAGAACAAAAAGATTTTAGTTTCTCATACTGCTATCTTTAAAGAAGAACTTGAGGGTGAAAGAAAGAAATCAGCTGCTTCTGCTAAGAAAGTAATGAAGAAATTGGAAGATGACAAACAACATTCAACTTTAGGTGATTTGGATAGTTTGGCTGCTCTGAAGAGAGACTTAGATAATTAAAATTTAAAGCCCCATTAATTTGGGGTTTTTTTTTGCTATGTTTGTAAGGAAATGTTAGAAGAAAGAGAACTACTAAATAAACAAGAAATTGAAATTACAATTGAAAGATTGTGCAGGCAGTTAATTGAGAATCATAATGGTTTTGAAAATACTGTTATTATAGGCGTTCAGCCAAGAGGAACTTTTTTAAGTAAACGTATTCTTTCAAAATTACAAACTCTTGTTTCTAAAACAAAAATCAAATCAGGTAATGTTGATATTTCTTTTTATAGAGATGATTTGTTAAGAAGAGATGAGCCTATTGTTCCTCAAGAAATGGATATGGACCTTACTATAGAAGGAAAGAATGTTATCTTAATTGATGATGTGCTTTTTACAGGAAGATCTATTCGTTCAGCAATTGATGCTTTAATGACATTTGGTAGACCAAATTCTGTTGAGCTACTAACTTTAATTGACAGAAGATATAGTCGACATCTTCCAATTCAACCAAATTATGTAGGAAGAACAATTGATGCTTTAGAATCAGAGAAAGTTATTGTTGAGTGGGATGAGGTTAATGGAATTGATAGAATATTAATGAGAAAATCAGAATAATGAGTAATTTATCAGTTGATCATTTGTTAGGAATAAAATATCTTACTACTTCAGATATTGAGTTGATTTTTAAAACTGCAGATAATTTTAAAAAGATTATTAATCAGCCAATTAAAAAGGTTCCTTCCTTAAGAGATATTACAATTGCAAATCTATTTTTTGAAAACTCTACAAGAACCAAATTATCATTTGAACTTGCAGAAAAAAGATTGTCTGCAGATGTAATTAATTTTTCATCTGCATCCTCTTCAGTTACAAAAGGAGAAACCTTGCTAGATACTGTAAATAATATCTTGGCAATGAAAGTTGATATTGTTGTGATGAGACATCCGAACCCAGGTGCGTCAGTTTTCTTATCAAGAAATATTGATGCCAAAATTGTTAATGCTGGAGATGGAACTCATGAGCATCCAACTCAGGCATTGTTAGATGCATATTCAATTAGAGAGAAATATGGTGAGGTAAAAGGAAAGAAAATTGTAATTATTGGAGATATCTTGCACTCACGAGTTGCACTATCTAATATTTATTGCCTGCAAAAGCTAGGTGCTGAAGTAAGAGTTTGTGGTCCTTCTTCATTAATGCCGAAACATTTGGATGCTTTAAATGTGTCTCATTTCTCTGATTTGAAAGAAGCGCTTAATTGGTGTGATGTTGCTAATGTTTTAAGAATTCAATTGGAACGCCAAGCAGTGAATTATTTTCCATCACTTAGAGAATATGCTATGGTTTATGGAATTAATAAAAATTTGTTAGATAGTTTGGGTAAGGAAATAACTATTATGCACCCAGGCCCAATAAATAGAGGGGTAGAATTAAGCTCAGATGTTGCTGATTCTAAACATTCAATCATTTTAGATCAAGTAGAAAATGGTGTTGCAAATAGAATGGCTGTAATTTATTTACTTGCCGGAAAAATTAAAAACAACTAGAATGAATTTACAAGAAACAACCTTAGTATTTAAGTTAGGAGAAGATAATAACTTCTCAGATTTAAAAATTACTTCTGAGGTAAAACACTTTATTGCTGACTTAAATGGAGTAGGAAAAGATGTTATTGAAAGCATTAAAGATAAATTTTTTAACTTTGACAGCAGTATTTCAAAAACTAATGGCTCATTTGTAATAGTTTGTGAATTTTCATTTGATGAAAATTTAACAATAGTACCAACTTTACAAGAAGCTTACGATTTTATTGAAATGGAAGAAATTGAAAGACAATTAGAATTATAAACCAAAATAATTAAATATGAAAAAAACACTACTTACTTTAAGTTTAGCAATTGCAACAATTTTTGCAAGTGCACAATGCACTCCTGATGCTCAGTTTTCTGCACCAGGAATTTATCCTGATAGCGCAACAGGACTTTCTCCTGCTTATGTAGGACAAGCATATAATGAAGTTATAACTATTATTACCCCTTTAGACACTTCAACGGAGATCTCTGGAACTACTGTTCCTGTAACTATTCTAACTATTGAATTGACTAGTGTTACTGGTTTGCCTGCTAGTTTTTCATATGATTGTGAAGATGGTAATTGTACCTTTGATGGAGGGGTAACCTCTTGTGCTGTTTTGTCATCATCTAGTCCTGACGTTTCAGAACTTGGTTTGCACCAAATTATTATGAATACAACTACTATGGCTGATGCTGGAATTGGTTTTCCAATTGAACAAGATGATGTAATTGATTACTACTATTTAGAGGTATTAAACGGAACAACCTCTACTTTAAATCAATTTAATGACTTGACATTTGAGCTTAAAGGAGTATTCCCTAATCCTGCAGTAAATAATGCCAAAATTCAATTTATTACAGGTACTCCAGAAGCTGTTACTTTCAAAGTTTATAACTTATTGGGAGAAGAAGTAGATTCAAAAACCATTCATTCTCAGAGAGGTGTAAATACGATAATTGTAAATACAACTTCTTATTCTGAGGGAATGTATTTATACTCTATAAATAATGGAAAACAAGTATTAACTAAAAGAATGATTATTAAAAATTAATGTCATTTAAATTAACAATATTAGGATGTAGCTCAGCTATTCCTACAATTGATAGAAATCCGACCGCTCAATTACTTAATGTAAATGAGCGGTTTTTCTTAATAGATTGTGGAGAAGGGACTCAAGTACAGCTCAGAAAATTTCAGCTTAGTTTTCAAAGAATAAATCATATCTTCATTAGTCATTTGCATGGTGATCATTATTTTGGTTTGATAGGACTCATAAGTAGTATGCATCTTTTAGGTAGAAAAAAGGATTTACATATTCATGCACATGCTGAGCTAAAGGAAATTATTGATTTACAATTATTAGCTTCCAATACTGAGTTAAATTATCCATTATTTTTCCATCCAATTCCAGATATTAATGAAGGCATATTGTTTGAAGATGATAATATTAAGGTATCAAATATTGTTTTAGATCATAGTATAAAATGCTCTGGGTTTATTTTTACTGAAAAAAGAAGTAAAAGAAAAATAGTAAAATCAGAAGTTGAGAAATTTCATGTTCCTTATGATAAGATGAAAAGTTTGAAAAATGGTGCTGATTGGATAAATGGAAAGGGGGAAGTAATTCCAAATGAAAAGTTAACTATTAAGAATAGTAAACCACATACTTATGCTTTCTGTTCAGACACTAGGTATGATGCAGAACTAGTTTCAAAAATTAAAAAAGTTGACTTATTATATCATGAAACTACTTTTAAAAAGGATCTAGAAGAAAGAGCACATCAAACAGGACATTCAACTACTTTGCAGGCTGCTTCTATTGCAAGAAAAGCTGAGGTGAAGAATCTTTTAATAGGACACTATTCACAGAGGTATAAGGATTTTGAGGAGCTTTCTGAAGAGGCAAAGAAAATCTTTAATAAAGTATTGATATCTTACTCTGGGCTTGAGATTGATTTTAAAAAGTTAAACTAGATTTTATTGGTATATTTGCATCAATTACTATGAAGAAAATACTTTTAATATTCTTTTTATTTTTTGCCTTGGTTTTAAAATCACAAGTTGCAAATGATTCAGTTCGTTCATATAATTGTAACCATTATGGTGCAATATTTTTAGAGATAGTTAATTTGCCTCAAACAATAACTTGGTATTTTGAAGATGAGTTATTAGGATGGATTGAAGCTGATACCATGAATGATGTATCTTTTAATGTATCATTGGATACTCTTATTACCCAGAGATGTGGGAGCTTTAAAGTTAATGTTGGAACTTCAACAAAATTTTATTGGATATCTTGTCAATTAGGAATTAGACCATTTCATCAAAATGTTAAATGTTTTGGAGATTCAACAGGAATCTTGAAGAGGGTTGCGCATTCAGGTACGCCACCATATAATTATGAATGGTTTAAAGATGGAATAGCATTTTCTTCTGGCTCTCTTGATACTTTGCATGAATCTTTAACAACTGGAGCGTATAAAGTTATTGTAACTGATTCTGATAGTTGTCAGGATTCAATTATAGCTAATATTTTCTCCCCTTTACCGATTCAAATAGATACATCAATTATTAATAATATAAATTGCAGGGGAGTAAACTCAGGAAGTATTACTTATTCAGTTTCTGGTGGGAAGAAATACACGGCTTCAGAGTCTTATAATTATTACTTGATTAGAAATAATGATACGATTGCTTGGAGTAATATTGATAGTATATCTAATAATTTCTCCTCAATACCTAATCTTGATCAAATAACTTTTGATAGTTTGTATTCCGGAGATTATACTCTCTCTATTGTTGATTCATTTGAGTGTGTTTTGAATGATACATTTTCCTTAACTGAGCCAGCTCCTTATCAATCTTATGGTTCCACAACTTACCCTTTAATATGTGAATCTGATAGTGGATTTTTACAAGTTGATAGCGTGTTAGGTGGTGGGAATATTCAATTTGGTTTCTCTTTTGATTCTTCCATAGGTGTAAATACTGACTCAATTTATGTTCCTTTTGGTTGGTATCAGATTTATATTGAAGATTTAGATTTTGGTTGTATCGATACTGTCCCTATTAGGTGTCATGCTCAATATGAAATAAATGTGTTTGAAACAATTTCTAGTGTTATTTGCTTTGGTGCAAATTCAGGATCAGTAGTTATTGATTCAATTACTGGAGGAAATGAACCTTATGATATTCAGTGGGGAAGTGTTGATAATACTAATTTAGTTGCTGGAACATATGATGTTAATATTGTAGATTCAATAGGTTGCGTTCATTCGGAACAATTTGTTGTTAATCAGCCTACTCAAATATTATCTAATGAAATATTGTATCCTCCATCATGTTTTGGGGTGTCAGATGGTAGTATTGTTATTTCTCCTTCTGGTGGTGTTACTCCATTGAGTTATTATTGGCTAAATGGTACTGGAACAAGTGATTCTTTATATGGTCTATCATTTGGAGTATATTCATTAGTAGTTAATGATGGAAATTTGTGTTTAGATACTATAAAAATTAATCTGCAAGCTCCACCAAGACTAGAGTTAAATTTCTTTTCTATTGATTCGATATTATCTTGTTATGGTGAGACTACTCTATTAGATCTAGTAATTTCTGGAGGAATACCTCCTTACTCAATTATTTGGAATGATGGGTCTTCTAATCAACAAAGAGTAGTTGGTGCTGGGAATTATAGTGTTGAAGTAATTGATGATAACGGTTGTTCTGAGATTATTTCTATTGAAGTTACAGAACCTGATCAACTCCAAATTCTATTAGAATATACGAATATGACTTGTGATAGTGGAGGAACTGCAAGCGTTACGTATTCTGGAGGAACAAGCCCTATATCTTTCTTCTGGAGTACTGGAGACACTTTACAGAATATTGATTCTTTATGGGGAACAGTTTATTGGATTATTGCAGTCGATTCTTGTGGGATTTCTGATTCTGTTGGATTTGAATTGACTCCTTATGAACTTGAGACAGAAATTATTTATGATGAAATTACTCATGTGGCTGAGGTAAATATTGTCTCAACAAGTTCAGCTGGTCCTTTTAATTATGTATGGACTAATATCTTTGGAGATACAATAAGTTTTGATGCTATTACTCAAAACTTGTGTGAAGGAGTTTATTTTGCTACTACAACTGATATCATAAATGGATGTTTTTCTTTAGATACCATTGTTGTTGAGTTTTTATTGCCTTTTGGAATTATTAATTTAGAAACAACTACAATTCTTGAAGATATAGAACTTTGGGGTTTTGCTCCTTACTTATATCTTTGGGATAATGGTGATACTACTCAGCATGCCAGCATATGCCCTGGTTCTCATTGGGTAGAAGTTACTGATTCTATTGGATGTATGATTAGAGAAGATTTTACTATTGATAATATAGTAATATCTTTAGATCCTGCTGATGCGATTATTCTCTGTGATTTAGAAAATATTGATATTGATTTAGAAGCTTCTGCAGTAGGAGGTACTATGCCTTTCTCTTATCTGTGGTGGAATGGTTCTTCTGATAATCCAATAAATTTAGGAATGAGTCCAGGGAATTATAATGTAACTGTAATTGATGGAAATGGCTGTGAGATGGATACCGCATTTACAATTGCTACAATGACTTCTGATTGTGTTCCAAATGTTTTTTCTCCAAATGATGATGGAATAAATGATGATTGGAGTTTAGAAGATACTTTCTTCTATGAAGATAGTGAAGTAAGAATTTATGGAAGATTTGGGAAACTAATTTTCCAATCTGTTGGTTACCATACTCCTTGGGATGGTACAAACGAAAATGGTAAGGATTTACCTGATGGTGTGTATTTTTATCATTTGGAAATAGGAAATGGCTTTGATCCAATTCAGGGTACAGTAACTATAATCCGATAAAGGATTTTAATTTATCATACTCTTGAGGTTCAAACCAGTTTACTTCTTTGTCTTTTTTGAACCAAGTTAATTGTCTTTTAGCAAACCTTCTTGTATTTTGTTTTATTTTTTCTACTGCTTCTTGAAGAGTACATTCATTATTTATGAAAGAAAAAATCTCTTTATACCCAACTGTTTGTAGCGAATTTAAACTTTGGAACTCAATGAGTGTTGAAACTTCTTCAAGCAAACCACATTCCATCATAAAATCTACTCTTTTATTTATTCTACTATAAAGTTTTTCTCTATCTATATTTAGACCAATTTTTATGATATCAAAAGGTCTTTTTTTAATGTTTTTTGTTTTAAATGAAGATAACTTTTTTCCTGTTTCTGTGAAAATCTCTAAGCACCTTAATAATCTTTGGGGATTCTTTATATCACATGAGTTGTAAAATTCTGGATCAATGTTTTTCACTTTATCTTGCAGCCATTCTAATCCCCTTTCTTTTAAATCTGAATTCAGCTTCTTCCTAGTTTTCTCTGAAATTTCCGGCATCTTATCTAACCCTTTGCTAATTGCATCTGCATAAAGTCCAGAGCCTCCAACTATAATAACACAATCATTGGTTTTATGAATTTCAGTTATTTTATTTATTGCATCAATTTCATATTTACCAGCATTGTATGATTGAGAAATACTTAAATTATGAATAAAATGATGCTGTACCTCTTTTAATTCTTTAGGTGATGGAGGGGCTGAACCAATTAATAATTCTTTATAAAACTGTCTGGAATCACAAGAAATTATCTCAGCATTAAAATGTTGTGCAAGTTTTATGCTTAATGCAGTTTTTCCAATTGCAGTAGGTCCAACTATAAAAACAACTTTTTTAGTACTCATATTCATTAAACTCATCAAAATCTTCAAAAGCAGTATCAAATGGATCAAATTCTTTTTTAGCTTCAAACTGAATTTCTGGTGCCTCTTTTGGCATTTCTCCTATACTTTTTATACAGCTATTTTCTGTTGTTTCATTATCTGATTCTTCTATAAAAGTGATAGAAAAACGCCACATTTTTAAGAAATTATAAACATATAAAAGTTGACTATTAACTTCTGGGAAAACAGCTCCAACAGTAATTTCTTTCATTCCAAGCATTGAATTCTCTTTATCATCAATTTTAAATAAAGGGATTTCTTGTAAAAGCTCGAATTCATCATTAGTCATATAGAATGAGGCCATTTCATTTTTATCTAACTTTAAAGCGTGAATAATTTCAAAGTGTAAATCTTCAATAGTTTTTTCTGAGGAAATCGCAATATCTCTGATAACATCATCTTTATGTTCTAAATGAATTCTAATTATTTTTGTCATTTTATTGGAGTCAGGTTTATTTCTTTACCTTTTTTTATAATAAATTTGAGAGCTTCTTCTCTATTGTTTTTAACTTCCCCATCAAGTATAGCATCTTTAATAGCATTTTTTAAAACACCAATTTCTCTACCTGCCTGTATATTAAAAAGTTGCATAATTTCTAATCCATCAATAGGAGGTTGAAAATTTCGAATACTATCTTTCTCTTCTACTTTTTGGAGCTTTTTCCTTACTAACTGAAAATTGTTTAAGTATTTCTTAACTTTAGTAGGGTTTTTTGATGTGATATCAGCATCACAAAGCATCATTAAATCATCAATATCATCTCCAGCATCAAAAAGCAACCTTCTTATAGCAGAATCAGTAACAATATCTTTTGCAAGAATAATTGGACGTAAATGAAGTGTTACTAGTTTTTGAACATACTTCATTTTTTCATTAAGAGGAAGCTTTAAATTTCTGAATATTTTTGGCACCATTTTTCCTCCAATAAATTCATGTGCATGAAAAGTCCATCCATGTCCTT
This sequence comes from uncultured Flavobacteriales bacterium, assembly GCA_905478185.1. GTDB lineage: Bacteria > Bacteroidota > Bacteroidia > Flavobacteriales > BACL11 > UWMA-0277. The sequence continues at coordinate 47,387 of CAJQHO010000004.1, forward strand.
TTTCATATTTTTTTGTTTTTGGTTTTGCAATGTCGTGTAATATTGCAGCCCATCTTAACCATAAATTAGTTGTATTTTTACTAATATTATCAAGCACTTCAATTGTATGGTAAAAGTTGTCTTTATGGCCATGCTTTCCTATGAATTCTACTCCATGTAGTTTTGTCATAAGTGGAAAAAACTGATGTAATAACTCTGTATTAAACAATAATATAAATCCATTAGAAGGCGTTTTAGAAAGTATAATTTTATTTAGTTCTTCAGTAATTCTTTCTTGTGAAATTATTCCAAGTCGCTCTGAGTTATTTTTAATAGAATTGTAAGATTTTTCTTCAATAGTAAAGTTAAGTTGTGTTGCAAATCTTACTGCTCGCATCATTCTTAATGGATCATCAGAGTATGTTATGTCAGGAGAAAGAGGCGTTCTGATAATCCTGTTTGCTAGGTCTTTTTGTCCATTAAAAGGGTCAATTAGCAAGCCAAAATTATCTTTGTTTAATTGAATAGACATTGCATTAATCGTAAAATCTCTTCTATTCTGATCATCCTCCAGGGTACCATTTTCTACAATTGGTTTTCGGCTAACATTCCTGTAAGATTCTTTTCGAGCTCCTACAAATTCATAATCCTCTCCATTATAATGAATCATTGCAGTACCAAAGTTTTTGAATACTTTAAAGGATGCAGCATCCCCAAGTTTCTTTGCAACTTTTTCTGCTAGTTTAATCCCACTTCCAATACAAACAAAGTCAATGTCAGTTTTTTCTTGTTTACGATCTAAAAGTAAATCACGCACCCATCCCCCAACAACATATGTAGGGTATTCAAGTTCATCAGCAACAATTTGTATTGTTCTGAAAATTGGATTTTTTAATTCAGAAGTAAAATTCACTATCTTAATTTTTTGAGACTTCCATCAGAATTTACATGTAATATTACTGATGGTATTTGCATGTCTTCATTTTGGCGCAAATTTACTATATAATCAACATTGTTTTTTATTTCTTCAGAGATTTCTGAAAAATTAATAGGACTATGCTCTCCACTGATATTTGCAGAAGTAGAAACAATTGGTTTTCCAAAAACCATAATGAGTTCTTTGCAAAATTCATCTTGAGTTATTCTTATTCCTGCTGAACCATTTGGAGCTAAAAGATTATTAGCTAATCCAGTTACTTGATTGTAAATAATTGTTGTAGGATTCTCATTCAAACTTTCTTTAGGGATTTTACTACATAACTGTTTTAGTTGAGTGGCATTTGCTACTAATGAAATGAGTGCTTTGCTTTCCATTCTTTTTTTGATTGTGTAAATTTTTTCTACTGAATCAGTGTTTGTAGCATCACAACCAATACCCCAAATAGTATCAGTAGGATAGAGTATGAGTCCTCCATTTTTTAATACTGCTATTGTTCTTTCTATTTCTGTTTGCACACTATAGATTTCGGTAAACTTCCATTAAGTTATCTGCAATTTTATCATCTGTAAATTTTTGAGCAAATTCAAAGCCATTTTCAGACATTGAATTTTGAAGTTCAGTAGAATTCTGAATTTCTAAAATTGCTTCCTTCATTTCCTCAACTGATAAAGGGTTGATGTATTTACTGTGCTTTCCTCCTGCTTCCGAAAAACAACCACCTTTTGATGTGATAACAGGTGTTTTGCTAAATAAACTTTCTAATATTGGTATTCCAAAACCTTCAAATATTGAGGGGTAAATCATAATCTCAGCTGATTGGTAAATTGCAGACATTTCTTCAAGGGAAAGTCCACTAAGAAATATAACCCTATCTGATAAATTGTACTCAGAAATAAACCTTAAACATTTGATTTTATATGATTTTCCATTCCCTATTACCACTAACTTTTGATTTGGTAAGTCAGTTAAAGTTTTAAGTAAAGTAAGAAGATTTTTTCTTTCTTCAATTGTTCCTACATAAAGTGAATAATTCGCAGGTAATTTATATTTTGAAAGAGTATTTTTTATTTTTTCATCAGAAATAGTGCTTTGGAATACTTTATTACACCCTTGATAAATTACAGTAATTCTTTCTTCTGGGATATTGAAAAAGTCAATAATATCTTCCTTTGTTTGCTCACTTACTGCAATAATTTTATCCGCTCTCTCACAAGCAGATTTGAATTTCTTATAATAAATTCTCCTATCAATTGCTTTAAACAAATGAGGGTATCTAATGAAAATTAAATCATGAATAGTTACAACAGTTTTGATATTTGTTTTTTCAATTCCGATTGGTAACTCATGACTTAATCCGTGATAAATATCTATTTTATTTGTAAATAAATCTTTTACAATACTTTTGCTTCTCCAATATGATTTTAATGCTCGATTTAATAATGATTTAGGAGTTCGAACAAAGGTATTTGAGTTGCTGTTTAAAAAAGATAAGCGACTGTTTTCTTTTGCTTTAGGTGTATATAAGAAGTATTTATTATCAGGAAAATAATTTGAAAGCACACGAATAGTGTCACGGGAATAATTACCTAAACCTGTGTTATTTAAAAAAGCTCTTTTTGCATCAAATCCTATCCTCATTATACTGCTACATTATATTCTCTAAGTGCATCATTTAATGATGTTTTCTTATTTGTACTTTCCTTCCTTTTGCCAATTATTAGCGCGCATGGAACTCCATATTCTCCTGCTGGGAATTCTTTATTATATGTTCCAGGAATTACAACTGAACGAGCTGGAACAATTCCTTTATACTCTTTGGGTTTGTTACCACTTACATCAATTATTTTTGTTGAAGCTGTGAGTACAACATTAGCTCCAAGTACAGCTTCTTTTTCTATTTTAACTCCTTCAACTACTATTGATCTTGATCCAATAAAAGCATCATCTTCAATAATCACTGGAGATGCTTGTACAGGTTCTAATACACCTCCAATTCCTACTCCACCAGATAAATGTACATTCTTACCTATTTGAGCGCATGAGCCAACTGTTGCCCAAGTGTCAACCATAGTTCCCCTGTCAACAAAAGCACCAATATTTACATAGGATGGCATCATAACAACTCCTGGAGCTAAATATGCACCATATCGAGCAACAGCATGAGGTACAACTCTCACTCCAAGTTCTTTATAGCCACTTTTAAGTTTCATTTTGTCATGAAATTCTAATGGTTCCATTTCAATAGTTTCCATTTTTCTGACAGGGAAGTAGAGAATGACTGCTTTTTTCACCCAATCATTAACTCTCCATCCATTTTTAGTAGGTTCAGCTGTACGTAATCTTCCTTTGTCAATTTCTTCAATAATAGAATTGATGCAGGTTACTGTATTACTATCTTTTAAGAGATCTCGATTTTCCCAAGCGTTCTCAATAATTTCTCTCCATTTTGTTCTCATAGGGCAAAGATAAAAAAAGGGAAGCAAAATGCTTCCCTTTTAAATTTAGATATAAGAATTTATTATTCAATAATAATTTTCTTCTCTACACTTCCATCATTATAGATATAGAAGAGTGTAGTGTTTTTTGTTGGTGTAGTTACTTTTCCTAAGATGTCTGTAATCTTAACTAGTTTTTTGTCAGAAGT
>CAJQHO010000005.1 GCA_905478185.1 uncultured Flavobacteriales bacterium
CTATAGAATGAAATTATCTGAAATGCTTTAACAAATATTAACCCTAGTATGAATCCCCCAAACACAACTCCATATTGTAAAAAAATAGAAAGATACCCATTATGTGATGTCATTATTTGCCCTTTAAATTTGTTTGGTAAACTTATATCTTTTGGTAGGCCAGAGTATTCATTTAATCCATATCCTGAAAATAAACGGTTATTAATATTCTCAATTGCAAAAATAGCTTGTTCAATCCTATCGTTAAAAATACTTTGTTCTGCAAACCTATTTAAACTAGTTTCTAGATTAATACTTGAAACGATAAAGTAGATTGAAAGAGCTACTATTGCATATACAATATTTCTTAAGCTAAAGCCGTACTTTAATCCAATGCAAATTGCAATACCAACTAAAGCACCTCTTGAGCCTGTTGCCAAAGCAATAACTAATAAAAGAAATAAGAGTATATAATCTCTTAAACTTATATCATTATTTCTTAGCAATAATATTGAAAAAGCAATAACAATAAATGATGCTAACATATTTGAATTCCAGATAATGCCCTCGTACCTCCCAGAGAAAACATTAGGATAAAATAATAAACTTAAAATTACAATAAATAAGACTAAACTAGCAATATGATTTAAAAATTGTGTTTTATAATAATCAAAATGAAAATATATTGAAATAGAGATAATTGTGAACTGCATTACCCTAGCAAGTAAATATTTTATGGCTTCAATATCAGAAGCTGAATGAAACAATATAAAATACAGTAAGTTTAGACTGTTAATAATCAATAGAAATGAAAAAGCTTTATGAAAAATCACTATCTTTATCTGCTTTGGATTTATTAATAAAAAAATAGTAAATATTCCCATTATAGCTAGGAAAATTTGGTTGCCCAAATCGAATGTGCTCTTTATTGATAAAAGTACTGTATTAAACAGAAATATTACCGCCCCATATTTAATTAGCCACTTTATCATCTTACCATCTTTACTATTTCCTTGATTTGTTTAATAAATAATACAAAGAATAACAAATATATCAGAACAGGTGTTAGTATAATTTCTAAAACACTAAAATTATAATTAGTTATGATAGAAAAATAAAGCAATGGAATTGTTAAAAGGATTAATTTTAATAAATCTGAGCTAAATGGAGATATCTTAATGTTACGTTTTATGTAAATTAGTTGTGAAATATTAATGAATAACATAAATCCTATAAATAATGAAACAATTGCAACCAATTCAAATCTCATAACTAAAATTATTGCCAAAATACTTATTAATATTGCCTTTATAGTTTGTAATTTAAGTTCCTTTTTTTCTAGTCCTGCCATAATCATAAATGTACCTGAGCTCCCTGCGAATAAAGATATCATTCTGGCAATCATTAAACCGAATAAATACGGTTTATATGCTAATAAATCGCCTGACTTATCAAAAAGGATTAATATTTCATCTGCAAAGATCATAATAATTATCATGAAAGGCAAAGTTATCAGATTTACAATAAAAGTTGTTTTTTTATATAATTCATCTAGTTCATCTATTTTTTTCTCATCATATAACTTTGAAATTGCTGGTGCGAAAACCTGATTCAAGTTTTTGATCAAAAACATTGACACCCCCGAAATAGTTAGAAGTATACTATAAACCCCAAGTTTAAATGGAGGAAGAGCAATGCTTAATACAATTCTTAATGACTGAGCAGAGAAGAAGTGAACAATAGCGTTAGCATACATTTTTTTACCGTAAGAAATCATTTTATTATCCCAAATAAAATTTGAAGGTATTGGAATGTTCATTAATTTATATTCGTCTTTATTAAATCTTTTGAACAAGAGCAATAATGACAATGAAGTTGTAAAAAGCTCGATTCCAATAAAATACAATATATTATTAGTGTATTGAAAAATTACAAAAGCTAATACTGCACGAATTGGAACAGTAATCACAGTACTGTAAATTATTATTTCCTTTATCTTTAAAACTGATCTATATAATGCAGTAATTATTCCAGTAAATATTGAAATTGGAGTGTGTAAAGCAACTAGAAAAAGTATAAATGAAAATCCATCAATATTAGTGTATAAGAATTCATCTAAAAGAGGTGAGACGAAATAAAGTGTAATAATTAGAAGGAGACTTAATACAACTGAAAGCTTAAGAATTTTTGATAGAAATTGAAGCGCATATTCTTTATTGACTTTCCATAAATCAGGAAAGAATTTTACAATTACTACAGGAATTCCAAAAGTCAGAAAGACATCCATAAATGTTGAAAAGGTATGTGCTGAAACATATTTTCCCCAATTAGAAATACCAACAATATCAATTACATAAATCTTAACAAAAAAACCAATAGCAAAAGCAAATATTGAACCCAATATTCCCCAATTAGCTTGTCTAATAATTAGTTTTAACATTTAGAATTCATAATTAAATATTCTTAAATCATCTTCATAAACCCTATTAACAACTTCAATCATTTCTTGGGAATAGACTTCCTTATAACTCCTTCTTTTATTCTTATTAAGATGTTCTAAGTTAATTTCCTTTCCAAGTTTTTCTGATAAATGATTAACATCAGTTATTAAATTCTCAAATCTACCTACAAAGCTAACCAACACCTCACCTTTCTTATTACAAATAAAATACGATTGAGGCAATAGATGAGTAACTTGAAAAATAGTTTTTTTATTTAATCCGTTTAATACAAAATCTTCAAAATCAGTATATTTAGCAAGATGCTTTTGAAATGAAGTTTCATCAAGTTTATTTATTCCTCCTTTCTGAAGGAAATTATAAGTAGAATACAACCTGTCAAAAGGATTTCTAACAAAGGAAAAGCTGAAATATTGATTTTTTGTAATACCTAATATCAAATTATTAAATTCATAGGTTCTATGACTTTCTAAAGAAACTTTACCATAAATAGCTTTTAATAGCGAAATGCCAGCTGTTTTAGGAATATGTATAAAAACAGTTTTAGTTTGGTGAAATGCATGTAGCAAACTGCCCTCCTTACCTACTTTATATTTTTGCGCATTAGCATATTTTAAATTACGGTAATTTCTCAATATATATCTAATCATCAGCTCTGAATATTTTATTAAGAAGTAAGTTAGAAATTGTATTTTCCAATGAAAATTCTTCTACAGTAGTTAATTTAAAATCATTATTAATGAAAAACTTTATCTTCTCTGCTAACTCATTAGGATTTTTTTCTGAAACTAACATCCTTTCAGAATCAGGGGCAAGCTCAGCTATGCCTTGATTTTTAACGGCAATAAAAGGAGTGTTTGTAGCCCAACTTTCTAAATACACACACCCAAGCGCTTCATAATAGGAAGGCAATACAAATAAATCAATTTCGTTAAAAAACTGATTTAGTTTTTCATGTTCTATCTCTTTTTCAAAGACAATATTTTTAGAAAGATTATTATTTTTCACAAACTCCAAACAAGTATTTAAAGTAGGGCCTGACCCAATTAATCTGAGTTTAATTTTTTTACCTTCTTCAACTATTTTTTTAACTGACTTTATTAAAGTTATATGATCTTTTATCTCCCAAAAGTTCGCAACACATCCAATTGTGAATATTTTATTACAATCTTTTTCTAAAGAGAAAAATTTAGAAGTATCTACCCCATTATACAGAACTAGTTCATTTTTTGGGTTATAACCCTGAAAATCATTCAATTTATCTAAAACTAATTGTGAGACACCAATATTTAAATCTGTTTTATTTAAATGATTTAGACTATTTTTAATAAGGAAATTCTTTTGTATTTTTTTAGCAAAACTACTTCTTCCATTTAACAATTGTAAAACATCTAATCCATGATGTTGAACAATCCTTTTGCAAATCAAATCATCCACAAGATAAGAAGCTGGATAAGTTACATGAGAATGAGAATATTTTACATTTTCAATTCCTTTTTTAATTAAGAAATTTAAGAACCTCTTTCTATTTATTTTATTAAACAGCCCAGGGAAAATAAAGAATGGAAAATCAATTGTTTTAAAAATACTTACCTTAAAACTATTAAATTCATAATCTTTTTCTGAAGAAAATAAAGATACAGTTTTAACAATTTCAATATGAAATTCAGATTGTTTGCGAATCTCATTAATTTGGTCATAAACATAACTTCCAAAAAAAGAATCTGCTGAAGGAAAGAATGGAGTAATCACCAAATATGTTTCTTTATTATTCAACTAAATTTGGGTATAAATTTTTAAACTCTGGAAATTTCTGCAAAACCAGATCAATAGTTTCTTTTTTAAGTTTACTGTTAAATTGCCCTTCCTCTCCACTTCTAGTAAATTCACCTTTAAAACTTCCATCTTTTGGGCCATCTCCATAGGGTTGAGATTGCATCTTTCCCATGTTTTTTACTTTATTAAATGATGAGAATTCCACTGATTTTTTAATAAGAACTTCATCCAAATCCCAATTTAAAAACTGAACTAATTTTGTTAATTCTTGTCTTGTATCATTTTTCATATCAGAATAATTCATAACAATAACCGCCTTCTTTACTGAAATTCTGAAATACTTTATCCAGAAATTAATTTTATAAGAAACATAAAAATCAATATCCATCAGCTTTTCTCTTAAATTTTTCGGATCATCAGAGAATGGAATATCTCTGTTTTTATAGAAATAATAAGCTGAAATTAATGTGTCTAAAGGATTTCTGTGAATAAAAATTTTTTTATTAAATAATGTATAAGGTCTATTGTAAATCTTATGAGTCCTGTAAAAAAGAGGAAAACCATTTTCGGGTAAAAAAACAGAACCTCTGTCCATTACATTATTTTGCAATGAATTCAACTTATCAAATGTTATTGTTTCTTTATTAGAAGGATTTAATAACAAATATTGATAGTTATAAATAAGAAACCTTAACCATGTATTTCCACTTTTTGGGTAACCAAATAAAAGAATAGAATCTTCTTTGTCTTTTAGAAAAAGATTTAGTTTATTATACGTTTTAAACCAATAATATTTATCTTTTAAATATTCTATCATTTTAAATTATCAATTACTTTTTCCCAGGATTTTATAATTATTTTCCAATCAAATTTTTCAGCAAGTTCTAAAACATTTTCTGAATTTCTAATCAATAACTCAGGATTTTCAATCAGATTATCAATAGTGTTTTTTACTTCCTCAAAATTTGAAACAACAAAACCAGTTTCTGTATGGTCTATCCAACCATCTGCACCATAATCATCATACAATATTGATGGAATAGATGAAGAAGCGGTTTCTAAAACTACTTTTGGAAAGCCTTCTGATCTGGATGGCAAGAAGTGTAAATCCATATTTGCAAGTTTTTTTGATAACTCAAAATGGTTTAATTTTCCATGGAAAGTAACATTTTTAGAGGATTTTTTTATTAAATATTCTTTTATTGGACCATCACCAATAATATGGAAATTTAAGTCAGGATATAAACTAGCGAGACTTATAAAATTATCCAAGTTTTTTGTTTTTAGAAGACTTCCAATAAATACAATATTATTCAGTTTCTTCTTTGTTTTTCTAAAAGAAAATAGATTAGATTCAACTCCAAGAAACAATGGATGTTGTTCTAGCTTAATTTCGCAATCTGCTTTCTTTATAATCTCTGAAGTAATTCCAAAAGAATGTGAAATTAAAGAAAAATGGTTCTTCATGTTTTTAAAAGATCCAAAACTGTCAATCATGTTTCTTCTACTTGTATCGCACATATTACCTTCAATAGTAGTAAATGTTTTTTTATCTAGTAGATTAGCCAATTTTAATGCAAGTTTAGGTGTAGATTGATGTTTTGGAAAATAACAAACATCAGCCCACAGCACACCTTTAATAAATGCAAATAAGTTTGAGATTTTATGTCCTAAAGGTGAGACTTTAATAAAACTCACATCATCTAAATTTTCAATGTTTTTATCTCCTAAAACAAGTGATTTTACCGAGTACTTATTTTTATCCAGATGAAATGCAATAGATTTACAATTAATGTTTTGTGCATTAATTACATTTATATAAGCTCCTAGAAATATCTTTTTTCTCATTTTAATAATGATATAAATTTATCTTCATCATAATCAGAATAGTATTCTTTTCTCCATGAAATGACTGCATCAGAGTACTTACTATAATCCTTTATTATATCAATCATTTCAACATTAAAAGGATACGTGAAATCAGTTTCAAACATATTAAATTCTTCCTTTAGTGAATTAAGAAAAATTGTTGGAATACCAAATTCTGCACACTCAAAAGTAGTTGTAGAATATTCAGTAATATGAATAGAACAAAGTGCAAAACACTCCATTAAACTTTCTGGAGCTTTATTTGTTTTCTTTTCTAATTCACTAATATCAATGCAGTTATTAAACCTAGGATGATTTCTTATATAGAAATCCAGATCTTCATTAGAATCAACTATTTTAATAATTTCATCTAACATTTTTTGATTTTGTTCTTCAGTATGATCTTCTGTGATTTGTACCGTAATTAAAACCATTCTATTTGGGTTAAAATGTCGAAAATCTTTTGATTTTTCAACCCCTATTACATCAGAATTTTTCTTATAATAATTTGTATTATCTGATAAATCTAGAATTTCTTTAAATCCATTACCAAAGAGTAATAACTGAACATTAGTATCCGAAATATTCGAACTTGCCTTACCATCTGAAATATAACTTTCCTTATCCGAATAGATGATTCCGTGCTGTAAATCAAATATTTTTGCTTCTTCATTTAACCCTCTGAAAAATTCAATAAGAGATTGAGAAAGAACAATTACATTCTTAAATTTTAGGTTTCTGAGGAAAATAAATGATAAGATATTTGCAGAAGACTTATCTCTAAAACCAAATTTCCTAAGTAGAATAATTAAATAAAAAGGAAAGTCGAAAGGAATACTGTTTTTATGTTTTTTCTTATCAGATTTTCTGTCTGGTTCTTCAAAAACTAAATAGGTAATATTATGTTTTTTGCAACTTTCAAATAGTTTTTTTAAAAATAAATTCTGATTGTCTTCTCCTCTATTAAAGTGTTTTGGATAATAGAAAACAACATCTATTGCTTGGTTCTTGAAAAAGAGTTTAATAAAGTAGGAAAATGAAATAAATAAACTTATCATATCTTATAATTATAATAACTATTTAACAACTTCATTTCCTTATTACAAAACAAAATATCATCTTCTGAAAGTTCGTTTATAAAACCTCCAATTTTTGCATTTCGTACCTTTAACTTATCTCTATCTTTTCCAAAATCCTTAAAACCTTCTAGCTTGTTTTCTTTTTCATTCTTTCTCATCTTATTTGCAGAAGATTCAGAATAAATTTTCTCAATTTTGTCTTTTGAAATATCAATATTAAAAAACTGATTAATTTCTGACAAAGTATCCACTCCCTCATTTAGTAAATCCTCATATTTAATCAATAAAAAATCTTTAGGAATCTCTTTTTGAGAAAACCAGAGATTATAATAATGTATAATCCGATTAAAACCTAAGATATCATCTTTAACAAAGTCCGAAATTGATTTAAATACAAAAGGATTTCTCGATCTTTTTGTTACCTGATGGAAATGTGAAACAACAACATCTCTAGGATCTCTTACCAAAAATAAAACCTTTCCTCTTCTGTATCTTTTCCTAGATGTAAACTTAAAAACATCAAGAGGGTTGTTTCTTGTTCCGTTTTCAATAATTATTTCAGAATTATCATGTTCGTTAAATATAAAATTTTCATTGTTCTTTAGTGGATGATTACTTTGCTTAACCATTTGTTTTATCATGTAATTAAGCCAAGTACGACCAGTTTTAGGAAAAGAAACTAAAAAATACTGGTTTTTGGGATAATAATACGAAAGTATAAAATCCTTTATATCCCTCCAAAATTTCATTTTATGAAAGTATTAATTCCACAAACTCTCTAACAACACCATCACCTCCATTCTTTTGTAGTTGAATGATATTTGGAATAGATTTAATTTTAGAAACTGCATTCATAGGGCAAGCAGAAACCCCTGAATTTGAAAGGAGTTCAAAACAATTCACATCATCACCAATATATGCAATTTCATCAAGGGACACATTTTCATTTTCACACAAATTCTTAACAATTTGTAATTTATCCTTTGCACCATGAAAATCAAAATCCAAACCAAGTTTCTTAGCTCTTCTTCTATTTAACTCTCTATCTTCTGTTGTAAGTATTCCTACTTTAATACCTGTTTTTTGTAATAGCTGAAACCCCATGCCATCATATGTACAGAACTTTTTAAACTCATCTTCATTCTCTGTATAGTACATTCCCGCATCTGTCAATACTCCATCTACATCAGATAAGAAGATTTTAATCTTTGAAAAGTCTGGCGTTTTATCTTTCAAAATAAACTTTTTCATTAATGATTCAGCAACAATCCAATCTTCTGGCTCATCAATTTCAGTATAAGTAAATTCTGGCATTTTATAAGTAGCAATATCTCCTGAAATTCTGTTTTTTGTCTTTTTAATATCTGAAACTGAAGAAATATAAAAAGCTCCATTTTCAATTAAAGTACCTTCAAAATCTTGTCTTCTTGGTCTGTTGTAAATATCATAATTTAGGGATTTTCCATCTCTCCAAGAAAATCTTTTTGACTCAGAACAACTCAGAACAGCATCATGTTTTTCAAATAATTCTAAACCTTCATTAAAATGATTCTTCTGAGTAAATGGAGAAGTAGCTTGCACCAACATAAAAGTGTCAGTGTCTGATAGACTTATACTATTTATATATTCTAACATTACAGATTCAGTAGAAGAAATATCTTGAGAGTTCTCATTGCACCTATCATAAACACTTACTTTTGAAAAGTTAAATGAGTTTACAATATTCTTAATTTTTTCAGAATCTGTTGCAACAACAATATTGTCTGCATTTGAGTTTTGTAATTCTTGTAAATTCCAGAATATGAGAGGCTTACCACAGAAAGACTTTATGTTTTTTTCTGGAATAGATTTACTACCTCCTCTTGCAGGAATAAATGCAATTACACTCATTATTTTTTTCTATATTTTAATTTATCTCTTTGAACTTGTTCAATGCCTAAAATGTCTGATTGTTTGTAAGTTAGCGCTTTATGTGTAGCTTTTAAATCTCTAGCTAACTTTTTAAGTCCTGTAGGTTCTAAGGATGCTGAATGATCCGTTCCTTTCCAAGTTCTATCTAAAGTAAAATGTCTTTCAACCCATTCAGCTCCAAGTACATATGCTGTAACATCAATCGCAATTCCTAAATGATGTCCAGAAAAACCAATTGCTTTAACTCTATCTTCAAACTTCTCTTTAATTCTGACGATTTCCAACAAACAAACATCCTCAAAAGGAACAGGATACCCAGAAGTACAAGAATAAAGCACTAATCTATTACCTTGATTTTTTTCTTCAAAGAATGAAACGATTTGCTCTTCCTCATCTTTAGTTGTCATTCCAAATGAAATATGAACTTCTCCTTTATAATTATCTCTTAAAACCTTTAACATATCAAAATGATTGTTACATGCTGAAGGAACTTTTATTAATTCAGGGTTTAAGTTGCTTATCTCTTTTGCAGAAGTAGTATCCCAAACAGAAGTAGAGTACATAAGTCCTAAACTTTCAGCATATTCTTTCAATTCTTTATGCTGATTTACATCAAATTCCAAAAATTCTCTATGAGTTCCATAAGTATCTCCATAGGAATTTATAGGGTTAGGGTGAGGAGCATTATATTGCTCCTCTGTCAATAATTCTATATTATTTCTTTTTTGAAATTTAGCGACTTCAACTCCACTTGCTGAAGCAACTTTCAATAACTGCTTTGCTATATCCATTTTTCCTTTATGGTTGCAACCTATTTCTGCAATGATTTTTGGATTAATATATTTACTTTTCATTGTTATTTCTTTTCGCTATCAGCAAAATACTCTGAATTAGTAGTATAGCCGTAGCCATATCCGTATCCGTATCCGTATCCGTAGCCGTATCCGTAGCCGTAGCCATAGGCACCACTCCCTTCTTTAACATCATTAAATACAATTTGCATATCTCCTACTCTATTTTTAATAAACAAATCATTTACATATGATAAAATACCTTTTTGAGAATAATTCTGTCTTACCACATACAAATTAATATCAGAATATTGCATTAAAGTTAAAGCATCCGCAACCAATCCTAAAGGAGGAGTATCCAAGATAATAATATCATATTGTTCTTTTAAGGTAGCTAGCATTATCTTGAATTTTTCATTAAGTAAAGCATCAGAAGGATTAGCTGGTACAGGGCCTGAAATTAAAATATCTAAATTTTCAACATCAGATTTTATAATCACCTCATTTAATGACTTGTCACCAAATATATGACTAGTCATTCCTAAATCATTCTTCAAAGAAAAATCATTATACAGTCGTGGCCTTCTTAAATCGGCTCCAATTACTAAAGTTTTTTTACCCGATTTCGCATAAACAATCGCTAAGTTTGCAGCAATATATGTTTTCCCCTCACCACTAATTGATGAAGTAACTAGATAAACTTTCTTATCAGTATTAGTGTTAAAGAAATTTAAATTAGACCGTAAAGCTCTGAATCCCTCAAAAACAGGAGATTTTGGACTTTGCTTAGAGAGTAAATTATAAGCACTATCATTCCCCCCAATCATACCTAAAATAGGAATTGTAGTAGATTTCTCTAAATCAGTTCGCGTAATAATAGTGTCTTTTATTAACTCAGAAAAGAATATGAACGCCATTGGCAATAGAAGACCACAAAGTACAGCTATCAAGTAACTCATGTTTTTATCTGGCCTAACTGGGTTTTTCTTAAAATACATTGCAGGTTCAAGCACATGACTATCAGAAACATTAGAAGATGAAGTAATTTTAGCTTCTGCCCTTTTCTTTAATAAGAAAATATAAATATTCTCACTGATTGACTGTAATCTCTCTATACTGAAAAGTTCCCTTTCAACTTGAGGAATATTTCCTAAAGAACTTTCCATCTTGCTTATTCTAGCTTTATAATCAGTAATCAATAAATTATTTGCACTTTTTGAAGTTTTTATAGCTTCTTTTAAATTTAAAACTAGCAGTTTTGTTTGCCTTTTGTATTGTGTAATGGCAGGATTATTTACTTGCCCACCATCAATTAATATGTTCTTTTTAATCTGAATTTCAACTAATTGTTTTATTAGAGAGTTTAAAGAAACATCATTAACACCAAAAGAGGAGGGAACACTAATTCCTTCCAGGTTAGATCCTTTTAGTAAGTACCCTGATAAGTAGTCATAATAGTTATTTATAGTTTTACTCTTTGCTAATTCAGTTTCTAGTGTTACAATATTTGAATATATACTTTGAGCCTTTAAACTCAAATCAATTACTTTATTATCATTCTTAAATTCCTGAATTTGCTGTTCAATAAGAGCTAACGAATCACTCATTTCAATAAGCTGATCATTTATGAATTTCACAGTATTTTTTGACGCTGTATTCTTCTCTTCAATTTCCTGTTGTATGTAGTTATTAGTAAGTTGATTTAAGAATGAAACTCCCTTTAACTGATCTTCTGATAAAATAGAAATATTTAAAACTGTAGATTCTCTATCCTTTTGTGATATAATTATCTTCTTTTGATAAGATTGAGTAAGATATTTTAAGTTATAAAATTTAACAACTGACTTAGGAAGTTCCATTTCAGTATCAAATTGAAAATTAGTATTAATACTTACACTCATTTTAGAATCATGAAAAATAAATTCTTCATCAAAATTACAAGTCCTTTTTTCACCAGTCTCTTCATCTATCATTAGAAAACTATTTTCATTAAGGATTTCTATCTCAATTGATTTTCCAGAAAGTTTCTCAGTAGAATTGCAATATAAAAGTATTGGAGCATGAAATGTTTCTGAAACTTTAATATTTCCAACAATACAATATTCAATATCAAATCTTAAATCTTTTAAAGTTTTATGAACTAAAGGGTATGATTTTAACATCAACTCTTTGTTTTCTAAACTTAGATTATTTGAAGACATGTTATCGTACAACAAATCAGAAGCAGTTGGCATAGCACTGTCTTCTTTAATAATGATAGAAGTTTCAACACTATAAAGCTCATGCGTATATCTATTGTAAGCAAAAGCGAGAGAAAAAGTAATCAATAAAGTCACAACAAAGAGTGGCCAATTCTTAATTGCCTTAAAAAAAAACTGTCTAAAATCTATTATTTCATCTAATTGATTTGCCATTTTCTTAATTATTATTGATTAATATAAACAATGTAACTGCTGATAATGACATTGATACAATATTATTAATATTATTAAAGGCATAGAATTTTTTCCTAAGCGGTGAAACATAAATAATGTCATGTGGTTGCAGCATAAAATCAGCATTATTCAATACCCCCTTTTTAGTTAAATCAACATAAAAAACTCTATTCAATTCATTTTCGTTTCTGATAACTTTAACTTTTCTTCTGTTTCCAAATTGAGTCATATCACCAGATAAACTTAAAGCGTAAAGTATATTTACTTCAGGATCAATAATCTTAAATGTTCCTGGATTATTTACCTCTCCAAGTATGCTAATTTTAAAGTTGATAATATTTAATTTTACAATTGGACTTTCAAAGTAAGATTCTGCAATTTTTCTTATTACATTCTCTAACTCTTGTAAAGTAAATCCTTCTGCCCTTACCTTACCAAATGAAGGTAAATCAAGATTTCCATCCTCTTTAATAATATAACCATAGAGATAAGGGTTTTGCATCATTAATTGAGAATTTGCTAAATTTTCCTTATTAAAAAAATCATGCTGCTGCTCTGTAGTTGTGCTAATTTGAATTGATATCAAATCGCCCATTTGCAGCCTGTAATCATGCTTATTTGCTTTTGCATTTTTTATTTCTTTTGATGATCTAATATACTCCAAATCACGATTAGTGATACAAGAAGAAAAAGTAAAAAGAAATAGCAAAATATAAATTGGATACTTTGTATTTAAAATTGAATAATTTTTCATTAAAATAGCTTTCGTTTCAGGTTTTTAAAGTTGCAAATATCGTTTTTTTTTTTCAGATAAGAACTTGATTAGCAAAAATGCTAAAATTCTAGTAAGTTAAAAGCTCTTTTAATTGTGTTTCAAAACGTTTCTTAGCTAAGAAAGTAACTTCTAAATCAATTGCAAAAGGAACAGGTGTATCTATTGATGCTGAACGCCTTACAGGAGCATCTAAAAACTCAAAACATTCATAAGAAATTATAGAAGCTAAGTCAGCACCAAATCCACCAATCATACAATCCTCATGCAAAACAATTGCTTTCCCTGTCTTATTTACAGAATTTAACACCATTCCTTTATCTAAAGGAACAAGTGTTCTTAAATCTACTAAATCGGCAGAAATGTCTGGATTATTTTTAAGGACATCTAAAGCCCAATGAACCCCCATGCCGTAAGTAATAATACTTACATTATTTCCTTCTTTTAAAAGGTTTGCCTTACCAATTTCAGTAGTAAAATAATCATTAGAAACATTTCCACTTAAGCTTCTGTAAAGTGCTTTATGTTCAAAAAACATTACTGGATTAGGATCGTTTATTGATGCATTTAGCAGACCTTTTGCATCTTCAGGAAAAGCAGGATAAACCACTTTTAAACCTGGTGTATGAGTAAACCAAGCCTCATTAGATTGAGAATGAAATGGTCCTGCACCAACACCAGCACCTGTAGGCATACGAACTACAACATCAACATTTTCTCCCCATCTGTAATGGGTTTTTGCAAGGTTATTTATAATCGGATTAAAACCAGAAGTAACAAAATCAGCAAACTGCATTTCCATAACAGCTTTGTAGCCATTAATTGACAATCCTAAAGCCGCACTAACAATTGCAGATTCACAAATTGGAGTATTACGGACTCTGTCTTTTCCAAACTCATTCATAAAGCCATCAGTAATTTTAAAAACACCCCCATAATCAGCAATGTCTTGACCCATAATTATAAGATTATCATGTTTTTGCATTGATTGCCTCAAGCCATCAGAAACTGCATCAATTAATCTTTTTTCAGTTTTATTATTAGAAGGATTGATGACTTCTGGAGTGAAATTTCGGTAAATATCTGCAAGTTCTTTTTCAGCTGTTGATGCTATTTTTGGCTCTTCTTCAGCTAATTTCCAAGCATTATTTATTTCTGATTTAATATCTTTCTTAAATTTCTTAATTTCTGATTCTGAAATTACTTTTTCTTTCAATAAAAATGCTTCATAATTTTCAACTGGATCTAATTTCCCCCAATGCTCCATCAATTCTTTAGGAATGTATTTAGTTCCAGATGCCTCTTCATGACCCCTCATTCTGAAAGTCATACATTCCAAAATAATAGGTTTTGGATTTTTAGTAATCTGATTTTTTAAATCTTTTACTGCTGAGTAAACTTCTAGAATATTATTTCCATCAATAGTATATGCATCAATGCCGTATCCAATTCCCTTGTCAGCAAATTTCTTGCACCTAAACTGTTCAGAACTAGGTGTTGAAAGTCCGTAACCATTATTTTCAATTACAAAAATTACTGGCAAATCCCATACTGCCGCAACATTTAAAGCCTCATGAAAATCACCTTCACTTGTTCCTCCATCACCAGTAAAAACAGCTGTTGTTTTTTTATTATCTTTTAATTTATTAGCTAAAGAAATTCCATCAGCAACACCTAACTGGGGTCCTAAATGAGAAATCATCCCTACTATATGATGCTCTTTTGTTCCAAAATGAAAAGACCGATCTCTACCCTTAGTAAATCCATTAGCTTTTCCTTGGAATTGAGAGAATAATCTTTGTAAAGGAATATTTTTCCCTGTAAAAACACCTAGATTTCTGTGCATTGGCAAGATGTATTCATCCAAATCCAGTGCAGATGTTACTCCAACAGATATTGCCTCTTGTCCAATACCTGAAAACCATTTAGAAATTTTACCTTGCCTTAAGAGAATCATCATCTTCTCCTCTACTAATCTTGGTTTTATTATTGACTTATATAAATCAACTAATTCTTTGTCTGAAATGGATTTTCTGTTAAACTGCATCTTTCATTTTAATTTGGTGCCAAAACTACTCAATATTTTCTTTACTTTGTTAAAAATTTAATAGATGAATTGGCAAGAAATAATTGTCTTAATTATTGTAGGTTATGCATTGTGTTATTTAGTAACTAAATTCACAAAGAAAGATAATTGTAACGATAATAATTGCGATTGTAGCTAGATGAAATATTTGCAAACATATTTGAAAAGAATATCTATTCTTTTAGGAATTTATACAGCTAGTAGAGTTTTCTTTTACTTTAATAATATTGATAGTTTTACTAGTGCTAATGTTTTAGAATTTATAGAGGGGTTACGCTTTGATATTTCAGCATTAGTTTATATTAACATCCCAATTTTCTTACTTTTAATTTTACCACATAATTATAAAGAAAATAAATATTATCAAAAAGTAACAAATTGGATTTTCTATACAGTTAATATTCCTTTTATTATACTTAATAATATGGATATTGAGTATTTTAAATTTACTCAAAAAAGAACAACAACTGATTTCTTTCAGCTAATACAACTAGGAAGTGATGCAAAGAATATTATTCCTCAATACTTAAAAGACTATTGGTTAATCACTCTTTTTTCTTTTATTCAAGTATGGTTATTATTTAAAATTAAATCTATCCCAAAAAATAAAATTAGATTTGATATTAAATCAACACTGAATGTAGCTTCTTCTATTTTAATTGGTGCTGCTATTTTTATTATTGGAGCAAGAGGTGGGTTGCAATTAAAACCAATAAAATCAATAAATGCAGGAGAATTAAGTGGCTCAAAGAACGCATCTCTTATCTTAAATACTCCTTTTAGTATTCTGCACTCATTTAAAAATAAAGGATTAAAACCGTATAATTATTTTAATAACGAAAAACTAAATAAAATCTATTCTCCTATACATAGTGGAAATGTAGAAGCATTAAACAAAAAGAATATAGTGATTCTGATCTTGGAAAGTTATTCTAAAGAATTTGTTGGGTTTTATAATAATGGAAATGGATACACCCCATTTTTAGATAGTTTAATGCAATATGGATTGGTTTTCAATAATGCTTATGCTAATGGATTGAAGTCCATTGAAGCACTTCCTGCAATTACTGCATCTATTCCTACTCTGATGAACAACCCTTTTATTACCTCACAATATGCTCAAAATAAGTTTGGAAGCTTAGCCTCACTTTTAAATAAAGAAGGCTACAATACTTCATTATACCATGGTGGAAATAGAGGAACAATGGGTTTTTACAGTTTTAGCTTAAAAGCTGGATTTACAGATTATTTTGGAATGGAAGAGTATGATAATAATTTTGATTTTGATGGGAGTTGGGGTATCTATGATGAGCCTTTTATGCAGTATTTCTATGAGGGTTTAAATCAAAAAAAAGAACCATTTTTCAGTACACTATTTACTTTAAGTTCTCATCCTCCTTACACACTGCCGTCTGATTATAAACATGATTTTGAGAAAATTGGAATTAGAGAAACTGTACAATATACTGACTTTTCTTTATCACAGTTCTTTAAAAATTCAAAAGAAGAAGATTGGTTTAAAAATACGATTTTTATTATCACTGCTGATCATACATCACCAGTTCGATTTTCAGAAAAATATAAACACAAAACTGCAAGAATAGAAATTCCACTAATTATCTTCTCAGGAGATAGTTCTATTAGTGGACTAAATAATAATATTGTTCAGCAAATTGATATTATGCCAACATTATTAGAATTAATCAATTATAATAACAAGTATTTTTGCTTTGGAAAATCAATGTTTAGTAACCATAATTGGGCGATCAGTAAACTTTACAATCAATACAGATTAATTACTCCATCTGCAATTATAACAAATAAGGAAGAAAAATATCAAAGTTACTCTGATAAAAATTTAAGTAAAGAAATTGAAAATAACAAGAATAATATCTTACTCTTAAAATCTATCAAACAAAGCTACAATGAAAGAATGATAAACAATAAATTGAATTATGAAAATTAGATTTATTGTTAACCCAATATCTGGCACAGGAAAGCATAGGGGAATAGAAGCGGTCATTGAAGAATATACTGATTTTGAATATGATGCAGTATTTACAAATAAAAGTGGGGATGCCACAAGACTGAGTCAAATAGCTGTTGATGAGAAAATTGATGTAGTAATTGCGGTTGGTGGAGATGGAACAGTAAATGAATGTGCAAAAGCAATTATTGGGAGCAAAACTGCATTAGGAGTTATTCCGTGTGGATCTGGTAATGGATTTGCATTTCATTTTGAAATGAAAAAAGATATTACAAAAGCTATTTTGCAATTAAATTCTTGTACAATATCAGTAATTGATTCGTGTACGGCTAATAATATTCCTTTTGTAAATGTTTCAGGAATTGGTTTTGATGCGCATATTGCCCATCTGTTTTCTGACTTAAAAGAAAGGGGTTTTTTAAACTATTTAAAGCTCATTAAGAATGAGATTTTTACATATAAAGCGAAAGACTATAAATTAAATTATAATGGGAAGAGTAAGGAAGTAAAGGCTAATTTGATAGCCTTTGCAAATACAAGTCAATATGGAAATGATTTTTGCATTGCTCCAAAAGCAAATGCTTCTGATGGATTAATTGATTTTGTGATTGTCAAGGAGATGCCAAAATGGAAAATTCCTTTTATTTTGTATCAAGTATCAAAAGGGAAAGTTCATCTTTCTAAATATGTTGAAATCATTCAAACTAACGAAATGATCATCAATAGTAAAAATAATATTATTCATTTAGATGGAGAGCCACTTGAATGCAAGAATCTAATAACAATCAAAGTAAAGCCTAAAACTTTAAAAGTATTTATGCCATATGGGGAGAAATAAGAAAAATAAAAAAGGAGTAATGTACTCAACTAATGCAGATTTTGAATATGAATATGAGGATAATGAGATGGAAACGATTCCTAATAATCAACAAAATCTAAAAGTCTGTATTGATAAACATAGAGCAGGTAAAGTTGTAGTTATTATTAAAGATTTTATTGGAACTACTGATGATTTAAAATCCCTTGCAAAAATACTTAAAGTAAAATGTGGTGTAGGAGGAAGTACCAAGAATGGTGAAATAATTATTCAAGGGCATGTAAGAGACAAAGTAATGGAAATACTTGAAAAAGAAGGCTATAATTATAAAAGAGTTGGTGGGTAAACTTTACATTCTTCCAGGATAAACCTTAAGAGCAGCTTCCAAAATATTAATTGCAGATTGTAACGCACCAACATTTAGTACATAAGCAATCCTTACTTGATTAATTCCCGCATTTATAGTAGAATAAAAACCTGCAGCTGGGGCAACCATAATTGTTTCTCCATTTAAATCAAAATCTTCCAATAACCACTGAGCAAATTTATCAGTATCATCAACAGGAAGCTGTGCAATTGCATAGAATGCTCCCTTTGGTTTTGGGCAAATTACCCCTTCAATATTATTTAACCCTTTAATCAGCACATCTCTTCTATTAACATATTCTGCACTTACTTCATTAAAATAGGAAGCATCTGTTTGTAAGGCTGCCTCTCCTGCAATTTGCCCGAATGTTGGAGGAGACAACCTTGCTTGCGCAAACTTCATAACTGTAGCCATAAATTCTTTGTTCTTAGATACAACACAACCAACTCTAATCCCACACATGCTATATCTTTTTGATGTAGAATCAATTACAATAGAGTTATTTTCTAACCCTTCAATATTTAATACTGAATGATGTACATTTCCATCATAAGCAAATTCTCTATACACTTCATCTGCAATAAGGAATAAATCATGTTTTAAAACGATATTTTTAAGAGTTTCTAACTCTTCTTTTGAATATAAATATCCTGTAGGGTTGCCAGGGTTGCAGATAAGGATTGCTTTTGTCTTAGTAGTAATTAACTTCTCAAATTCTTCAATTTCAGGAAGTGCAAAACCATTTTCAATTGTAGTAGCAATTGGTTTTACAGTTACACCTGCTGAAGTGGAAAATCCATTATAATTAGCATAAAATGGTTCAGGGATTATAATTTCATCACCAGAATCCAAACAAGAATTTAATGTAAATAAAAGCGCTTCCGAACCTCCAGTTGTTACAATAATATCATTTTGATCAACTACTATTCCTAAATTATTATAGTAAGATGCTAAGCCTTTACGGTAGGTTTCAAAACCTGCTGAATGAGAGTATTCTACAACTTTATTAGAAAAATCATGAATCGCTTTTAAAGCAACTTCTGGAGTTTTAATATCTGGTTGTCCAATATTAAGATGATAAACTTTTTTTCCTTCTTTTTTTGCTTTTTCAGCAAAGGGAACCAATTTTCTAATTGGTGATTCTGGCATTGAAATTCCTTTATTTGAGATTTTTGGCATAGTTGTAAATTTTATAAAAAAAACACCCCCTAAATTGGGGGTGCAAATGTCGTAATATTTTTTGAATTATATTATTTTTTCTCCAATGGAGCTCCTCCTTTCTTTTTCTCAGGAGCATCAGTTGGTTTCTCAGCTGGGTTAACCTTACCCTTAACAGTTAGAATAACTGGCTTTTTACTAGCATTAGTCGTTAAAGTAATTGTTTTAGTAAAAGCTCCAACTCTATTAGTTGCATATTTTACACCAATTTCAGCAGTTTCACCTGGAGCAATAGGCTCTCTTGGCCATGTTGGAACAGTACAACCGCAACTTCCTTTAGCATTTTTAATAATTAATGGCTCAGTACCATTATTTGTAAATACAAACTTTCTCTCTCCATCAGCATTGTGCTCAATTGTACCATAATCAACAACTTTTGATACGAAATCAATTGTAGATTTAGCAGCAGTTTCTGCAGTTTGAGTTTTTGGAGCTTCTTTTGTTTGAGCATTAGAAGTTGTAAATCCTACAACTAATGCTAATGATAAAATTACTTTTTTCATTTTTAGTTTTTCTTTTTTAAGGTTATTTTCAAATAATGAACGGCAAATCTAACAAAATATTTCCTTTATGCAAATTAGATTATTTAAGAATTCATTAGAAAAATAGAATTTGTAAATTTGCGAACTTCTAAAGAATAAGATATAATGAGCATTCCAAAAACATACAACCCATTAACTACTGAAGATAAATGGTACGCACACTGGATGGAAAAAGAGTATTTCAATTCTACTCCTGACGAAAGAGAAGCATATACTATTGTAATACCTCCACCGAATGTAACTGGAGTCCTACACATGGGACACATGCTAAACAATACGCTACAAGATGTCATGATTAGAAGAGCTAGAATGCAAGGATATAATGCTTGTTGGGTTCCTGGAACCGATCATGCGTCAATTGCTACAGAAGCTAAAGTAGTACAAAAACTAGCATCAGAAGGAATACAAAAAAATGATTTAACTAGAGAAGAGTTTTTATCACATGCATTTGAATGGAAAGATAAACATGGCGGTATCATTTTAGAACAACTAAAAAAACTTGGAGCTTCTTGCGATTGGGACAGAACAAAATTCACTATGGATGATGACATGAGTGAATCTGTAATAAAAGTATTTGTTGACTTACATAATAAAGGACTAATTTACAGAGGAGTTAGAATGGTAAATTGGGACCCTTCTGCACAAACTGCTTTATCGGATGAAGAAGTAATACATAAGGAAGTAAATTCAAAATTATACCACATTGCTTACATAATTGAAGGTAGTGATGAGAAATTAACGATAGCAACTACAAGGCCAGAAACTATTTTAGGAGATTCAGCTATTTGTGTAAACCCAAATGATGAACGCTACACACACCTAAAAGGTAAAAAAGCAATTGTGCCTTTAGTGAATAGAGTAATCCCTATCATCTTTGATGAGTATGTTGATATGGAATTTGGCACAGGAGCTCTTAAAATCACTCCTGCACATGATATTAACGATTACAAATTGGGAGATGAGCACGGACTTGAATCAATTGACATACTAAATGATGATGGAACTTTAAGTGAAGAAGCTGAATTATATATTGGGAAAGATAGGTTTTTTGTAAGAGAAGAAATTGCAATTGATTTAAAAGCAAAAGGATATTTAGTAAAAATAGAAGAGTATCAAAATAAAGTTGGTTTTTCTGAAAGAACAGATGCTGTAATTGAGCCAAAACTTTCTATGCAATGGTTCTGTAAAATGGAGGAATTTTCAAAACCTGCTTTGGAACATGTAATGAATGATGATATACAATTTCATCCTCCAAAATTCAAGAACACCTATCGTCATTGGATGGAAAACATTAAAGACTGGTGTGTTTCTCGTCAGCTTTGGTGGGGACAACAAATTCCTGCTTATTTTTATGAAGGTAATAAATATGTTGTGGCTGAAAGCAAAGAGGAAGCATTGACATTAGCACAAAAAGAAAAGCCTAGCGTAACTATGGCTGACTTACGCCAAGATGCAGATGTATTGGACACTTGGTTCTCTTCTTGGCTATGGCCAATATCTGTTTTTGATGGAATCCGTACCCCTGATAATGAAGAAATAAACTACTACTTCCCTACTAATGATTTAATTACAGGACCAGATATATTATTCTTTTGGGTAGCCCGAATGGTTATGGCTGGTTATGAATACAGGAAAGAATTACCTTTCAAAAATGTTTATCTTACAGGACTAGTTAGGGATGAGCAAGGTAGAAAAATGAGTAAAACATTAGGTAATTCACCTGACCCTATTGAATTAATAAAATTATATGGAGCTGATGGTGTACGAGTAGGAATGTTACTATGCGCACCAGCAGGAAACGATCTTCCTTTTGATGAAGGTTTGTGTGAACAAGGGCGTAATTTCTCTAATAAAATATGGAATGCTTTCCGTTTGATTAAAGGCTGGGAAGTTGCTGATGTGGAGCAACCAGAAAGTGCAAAACAAGCGATAGATTGGTTTGAAAATAAAATTAGTAAAACCATTAATGAGATTGATGAATCTTACAGTAAATACAGAATTTCTGAAGCCTTAATGGGAACTTATAGGTTGGTTTGGGATGATTTCTGTTCATGGTACCTAGAAATGGTAAAACCGAATTATGGCAGCCCAATTGATAGCGTTACTTATGTTAAAACAATTGAGCAACTAGAAAAGATACTAAAACTTTTACA
Organism: uncultured Flavobacteriales bacterium; assembly: GCA_905478185.1. Lineage (GTDB taxonomy): Bacteria > Bacteroidota > Bacteroidia > Flavobacteriales > BACL11 > UWMA-0277. The sequence goes on from CAJQHO010000005.1 coordinate 22,242, forward strand.
TCCGTTTATGCCTTTCCTTTCAGAAGAGATATGGCACTTAATTGATGATAGAAAAGAAGATATAATTGTTGCTGATTGGCCAAAAGCAGAAACTGTAAACGAGCAATTATTAGCTGATTTTGAAAACATAACTGAGGTAGTTGCAGGTATCAGAACGATAAGAAAAGAGCAAAATATTGCGAATAAAGAACAATTGGAATTATTGGTGATTGATAACCAAAAATCCAAAACTAATTTAGATGCTATTATTGCAAAACTAGGAAACCTAACCAGTGTGCATACTACTAACGAAAAACCAAGTGGAGCTTTTAGTTTTATGGTAAAGGCAAATGAGTATTTTATTCCACTAGCAGACAATATTGATATTGCTGGCGAAATTGAAAAACTAGAAAAGGAATTAAACTACACTCAAGGATTCTTAAAGTCGGTTGAAGGAAAATTGAGCAATGAGCGTTTTGTAAATAATGCACCTGAAGAAGTAGTTACAAATGAAAGAAACAAAATGGCTGACGCAAAGTCAAAAATTTCAATTTTAGCAACTAAAATCAAGGAACTAGGGAATGCTTAGAGTTCTTAGTTTACTGTTTATCAGCACACAAATCATGGCTTCTGTTACTGCTGATAAGAAAAAATTTAGCGGTAACTTTGACTTAGGACTGAACTTTACTAAAAATACGGAGAGCACTTTTCAGTTCAATAATATGTTTTTAGTAAAATATAAAATAGGTAAATCCAATTTTAGTTTAGGAAATAATATTTCTTTTATCAGTAAAACTGGGGAGGATGATCTGCTAAATAAAGGAACCCAGGATTTTAAATATGTTTTAGATGCTAAAAAACTAGATGCTAATATCACATTGCAACATATGTATGATATTAGTAGGTCTGTAAAAAACAGATACACAAGTGGGCTTGGTGTTTCTTATAATTTTAAAGATGAAGATAATAGAAAAATTGGTGTAGGACTATCTGCAATAAGGGAAAATGAAATTCCTTTGGAGGGTGAAAATATATTGCAAAACCGTATGAGTAGTAATTTTGATTTAATGATAAAACTTAATAAAAATGTTACAGTAAGTACCACTAATCATTATCAGCCTAATATTGAAAAAGCAGGGGATTTCAGGTGGAAAACTAACATTACATTTAGAGTAAATTTAAGCCCTTATTTTTTATTGAGCATTAACTCATCTTTTAATTATGACAGTGTGCCTGCAGAAGGAATTCCTGAAACAGACTACCAACTGATTAACAGTATTTCATATACTTTTTAATATTAGCGCTACCTTGCTACATTAAACACTTTATTTGCAATTACCCTGTCTTTATAACATAACTGCACACTATAAATAGCAGATTTCCAATCTTTAACATCTATATCTACTTTATATTGTCCTTCCAAAATTTTCTTTTCAGACAGCAATTCTCCCAACATATTATATACTTTTAAAGTTGTAGCTTTTGCAGTAAAGTCAATTGTAAGTTGTTCACTAGAAGGATTAGGATACAATTGTATTTCGTTTATATGACTTAAGTCGTTAATACCTGTAATACAAGAATCAACAAATACCCATATATCTTCTTTAACAACACAATCATTAGAGTCTTTTGCAGAAAGTAAATACCATGTATCTTCTAAAGGTACAACTAATAAAGAATTCCCTGTTGATCCATTATCCCACCAATAGTAAGAAAAACCTGCACTACCTTCAAGAAAAACAGTCTCCCCTATACAAATCTCAGGTGGATCAGGACTTGTTTGTATAAATAATGGTGGGGATTGATAAAAATCCAAAATAGTGAATACTACACTGTCACAGGAGTTATTAGCTGTAAAATTATCAAGGTATTGTCCTGGGGTATCGTATACATTACCTCCAACTGTAACACTATCTCCAATACAAATATTAACTTCATTATAAGTTGAAAAAGGCATGAATTCTATATCATAAAAAAAGTAATAATACTGATCACCAGCATTAGAGGATGTAATGCTTACAGGTCCTGCATTAAAAGGATAAGATAAGGAATTTCCATTTCCTGCATTGCTCCTGTATAACACAGAATTTCCTGTAGAAATCCCTAACTGATAATCAGTACCAATAGGTAACATAAAATTAAAGATAAGGTTTTGTTCTCCAGGAAAAACAGTATGTGTAATATCATCAAAAATCAAACCATTAGCATCTCTTAGTTCAAACGTAATAGTATTAGTGTCAACCGCATATACAGTAGCTGACTTGACTAAAGTAGTTGCTACTACATCTAATAATAGATGACCATTATAACTACTGAAATCACCTGGTCCATTTACTGTATCTAATATTCCACCATTAATATTTGCATAATTTGCTGTAAGTACGTTAAGGTTTGTGGTTACAACACTATCACATCCATTGTTTGATATTAAGGTATCAAAATAAGTTCCAGAAGCAAAATAAGTATTTGTCCCAACTATAATATAATCTCCCATACAAATAGATTGGTTATTTACTCCAGAACCTCCTGAAATAGAAAGAACTGTTAATGTAGTTGTTACTACACTATCACAGCCGTTTGTTGTTTGTAGTGAATCTATATACACCCCAGAGGAATCGTAAATATTACCATTAATTAAATAAGTCTCTCCATTACAAATAGTTGGATTATTTAAAAAAGATATATGCGGAGAAACCACAACATTTGAGTATACAACACTATCACATCCTAGAGATGAGATTAAACTATCGGTATATAAACCATTAGTATCATATACGTTTCCTGCAATTGTAACACTTTCTCCATCACATAAAGAATATATTTCTGGAGATTGACGTAATTCAATATCATAATAGAAATAATAATAGTTTCCTCCAGCACTTGATGATGTTACTGCAGCCAATGTTCCAAAATTATACGGATAATTTACGCCAGAATTATGTCTGAACAAATCATTACTTTGCCCGTTTACACCTAAGCGGTAATTTGTTCCTGGTGTTAAATGATAGTTAAAATAAACTCTATACCCACCAGGGATAACAGTTTCAGTAACATCAAATAATACATTACCAAATTCATCACTTATCTCGAATGTAGTAAGTGTTGTATCTTGAGAGAATATTAAGGCTGAAATTAAATCAGAAGCTTCATAACAACTTAATTCCAAATATTGCGAGCCACTATAATAACTTCCTGTTCCAACTGAGGTGTCAGGAATGCCTCCAAATATTGTATCATAGAGTGAGGTTTGTGAGAATATAGTAAGATTAGTTTGGACAATGCTATCGCAACCCAATGAGTTTACTAATGTATCTGAAAAAGCACCATTCGTATTATAAACAGAACTGCCAACAGTTACACTATCCCCATCACAAATAGTTGTAGAGTTTTGAAATATTTGACCAGGAAAGACACAAGATCCATCATCAATAGATGCTGTTGAATCATAATTACAAGCTAGTGAGTCAGTACAGCCATAAGTTAAATTACATGGTGAAATTATATGTTGTCCAATATCTGACCAATCATTATTACCTAATACAATCCACTGTGAATTTACAGGATCAGTACCAGCTGAATTTACCCAAGACGTATCTCCTTGATCTATTGGGCATTTCCTTACTAGTGTATGGTTTCGTGTTGCAGCTCCAACTCCAGCAACATCCCATCCTTGCCCAGGATCTCCATTCCAATCTCCAATCCAATCTAGAATTACATAGTTTCCGCTATCTGGACTAATTGGGAAGGATGGTTGATTACCATAAACTAAAGCCATCCCATCATCTCCATTACTAAGTGCTCCAAAATCCATATCTGCTTGATTCAAAATAATTGTATCGGCAGATTGATCTGCTACTATGTAAACATCAAAAGGAAAGATAACCGCACCTGAATCAAAAATACTCCAGTACTCATATACTCCAGTGATTGTTGGGTTTCCACTTACTCTAGCAAAAGCATAGTTAGTTAAATCTATAGTGTCAGAAGTTGGATTATATACCTCAAAATATTTATTATTACTACTTCCCTCAGCATATTCTGAAAAGAAAAGATTCTCAGCTGGAGGTAAAAGGTATGCGCAACTTCCATTATCTAAAGTTGCAAAAGGATCGTAATTTGTAGCTATTGAATCTAAACATCCATATACAGGAGTTGGATTAACAATAATCACTCCCTTCATCCCCATTGAGACGTGGGGTTGACATACATAATAATATGTTTTAGCAGAATCCGCAATAAAATAGCCTCCAGCAGTACCAAGAGGGAAATAGAATCCTCCGTTATATGTAGTATCATTAGTTGTCCAAGTAGACTCATCTACCTCAACAGCATTATGATAACCTAAAGGTCCAAATTCAATAGTATCTCCAAGATTTATAATTACAGTATCTGGATCAAAAGTCATTCCAGAAGTATTAATGGTTTGTACTTGTGAAAATGAAGTAAAAAAAGTAAATAACGTAATAATTAATAGGTGTAGTCGTAGTTTCATGATTTTAAGAATTTAAAGGACCGTAAACTTAAGAAATCTAAATTTAATGTAGACTTGTAAAGAAAAATAACAATCAGACTTATTCAATAATAATTTTTTTCTCTACTGTTCCATCATCATATATGTAGAATAGAGTTGTCTTTTTATAAGGGAAATTATCTCTTCCTAAAACATCAACAACTTTAATTAACGTTTTTTTATCATTATTAAAGTCATTTATTGCAGACAGAGGATTAAATATAAAATTTAGATTTAAAATACTATCACAACCCACTGAATTAACTAATGTAATAGAATAATCTCCTGAAGTACTTAATATTAAACCATTCCAATTTATACTGATATTAGATAAAAGGGTGTCATATGAGAACGAATTATAATTACAACTACCATCATTAGTATTTGCTATTGGATCATAATTGCAAGCAAAAGGATCAGTACATCCTAAAAATTCATAACAATTACCACCAATATTATTATCAATCCAAATTAACCTACCACCTATCCAAGTTTTAAAGAACTGTAGCTCATCCTGATATGTATTTCCTACATAAAAATTTGGCCAAACATAATTTCCTAAAATTGGCCACTGCTGAAAATTTCTTTGCTGAGCATCATCTAAATAAAAGGACATACTATCAATAAAAGTAAAAATAGAATCCTGATGAAAACTCCTTTCGCGCAAATATTCCCATCTGCATTTTAATTTATTTTGATAAGTAGTATCATCCAAAAGTCTTTCGAACCAAAAAGGATTATTATCTCCACAGCCAGTATTTACTTCCCACCCAGATGTAATTCCTCCATCACAATAATCAGCATTCCCAAAAGCCAAATTATAGTCCCAAAAAGGGCCCATAGTTAATTTACCACCATTATCATCCCTATCTTTATACATATAGGTGCTTAATCTATATCCATCAATATTCTTTGAGAGTTCATTTATTATATATAGATCAACAAAAGAATTTACATCAATGTATTTAGAATATCCTATCAAGCTATCAGTAAAGTTTGGGCCAGCTAGAGCATATTCAAAACTATCCATAAAATGCTCGATATAATCCATCTGCTGAGGCTGCAATGCACTTGCTTGTGGATAATGATATTGGATATATAAATTATTACCGCCAATATTAGGAAAATCTGAAAGCCAATCGAGTCCTCCAGTTCCTGTATACTTATCTACTTTTATTATATAACCTCCTGTCAAACTATCTCCAGCCACATCATTTGAATCTAATTTTGCAATATCTACTCTATCATTATCTCTTTTAATTTTTTCCATCAAGATATATATCCCTTTATAATCTCCATTTACAACCAGTTCGCAATACACAGTTCTTGGGGAATAGTTCCCCATTTTTCGTCCTAAATCAAAAGTTAAAAAATTACGCATTAATGATTTATCAGTATATGGAGCATATAATATCCAATCATTTTCTACAGGCATTCCTAAAAGGGAAACATTATTGTTGTTTCCAATAGAATCTTGTGTTTCTAAAGCATATGGTTTTTTAGGAAATGATTGAGAAGAACTTCCTCTGTATTCAATACTAATTTTTCCGTTATAATCATTAAATGCATCATTTACAGAATTAATATTTCCAAATCCATTATCAATAATTCCCATATCACATACAATCCTAGGATCATCAACAATAGTTTGTCCTAAGGTATTAATTACTACAATTGGTAAATTTGAAGTAGTAAATATCAGGGGTGGCTGAAACCATGCTGGTGTTGGAGAATAATTATTAGTTGTCGTGCTTATTCCTAATGAAAGAAAAATACGGCCAGTTAAATCAGAGGAAGAAATATTATCATTATGTACTTGTACAGATAGCACATTATTCCCTTGATTTAAAACACTACTTAATACTTGTGTATTGATTACAAATTGATCAGGATTCCCTCCTTGATACATTTGTGCTTCATGCAGTGAAGATGATCCTTGATTATACAGTGGATGATCACCTACACTTCCAATATTCGCCCTTGCAATCTCTACATTATTTAAATAAGCTACAAAAGCATCATCATAATCAACATGCAAAATTACAGCTGCAATTTCAGAAGTGTCAAGAATTGTAAAGTTTTTACGTAAATAAAGTGATGTTACTGAATTGATAATAGTATTATCATCTCCATCTCCATAGCCAACACCCCCCTGACCCTGTGACCAGCTAGCATCATTAAAAGCTAATTTCCGCCAGTTTGTGTCAGGTTCAAATGTACCTTCCAAATATCTCCAGATATCATTATCAAAAACCACAGTTTCCCAATGATCAATATTTTGGGAAAGCGTTAAAAAAGGTAAGCATGAAAATAACAGTGTCAGTTTTTTCATTCAACAATAATCTGTTTCTCTACCGTTCCATTATCATAGATGTAAAAGAGTGGTTGATTTGTCTGTTTAGTTTCTCTTCCCAAAAGGTCTGTTACTTTAAGAAGTTCTTTGGTTGTAGTGTATTCTTGTATTGCTGAAGGCGGACAAGTAGTACTAAAGTAATGTTGAGGGTCAATATCCGTCCAATTAGTTGTTGAATAATTTACATCATCCACATCTATGCAAGTAAGGTTGGGATTATTTTCTGTTTTGAAACCCGGGTAAGATAAATGGTCAATATTTATATTGTTACCGTTTCTTACGTCAAGACTTGTAAGTTGATTATTCTGACAAACCATTGATGTTAAAGCAGAATTTTGACTTACATCAAGACTTGTAAGTTGATTATTCGGACAATCCAATGAGATTAAAGCAGAATTTTGACTTACATCAAGACTTGTAAGTTGATTAGAACTACAACCCAATGAGGTTAAAACAGAATTTTGACTTACATCAAGACTTGTAAGTTGATTACTACGACAATTCAGCGTGGTTAAAGAAGAATTTTGACTTAAATCAAGGCTTGTTAGTTGATTATTTTGGCATTTCAATTGAATTATAGCGGTATTATTAATTAAATCTAGGCTTGTAAGTTGATTATCCTCACAATTTAAATATATCAAAGCAATATTTTGACTTACATCAAGAATTGATAGTTGATTTCCCTCACAATTTAAATATGACAAAACAGCAAAAGCTTCAAATCCTGTTAAATCAGAGATATTTTGGTTAGAAACATCTAAATAAGCTACTGTATCAATAGCAGACGTAAATACATTATCATTTAGTGCAATTCCATCACCCATTCCATTTGCTTCTAGATATGCCTCAAAATTATCATCAGGCACATAAGTAAGTGGTGGTGTAGTAGAACCAAAACAAGTGGTGGAGATTTGCCATTGTGTACCCCCCATAAGCGTTCCATTATTTCCATTAGCTGTTTGATCAACTGCTATTGTACCCTGTCCATCATTCAACCTCCAATAACCCATTAAATTATTATAATTAGGATGGGTCAAATCTATTGGAGTGCACATCCAATTATTTATTTCAGCATAGGATAAAGCTACATCCCACAATCTGATTTCATCCAATCTTCCTGTCATATAAAACCCTGTAGTCCCCCAATCTAACTTCCCTAGTTGTAATGGAAGTGTGTTTTGTCCAATAATTCCAGTTGCAGCAGAGCTATCAACCAAAGCTCCATCTTTATACAAACGGATATAACTGCCATCATAAGTAAATGCTAAATGTTGCCATTGATTAAAATCTAATAAATTTGTAGCAACAATATCATAATTCACACCACTAGAGCCTCTGAACCGAGCTTCAACATTATTAGAATTCTGCAACTGTAAAAGGTAGAAATCGGCATCCGTATTATTTCTGAAACCCATAATACCCGAGTGTGCAGAGGGATTAGCTTGAGGATAAACCCAGGCACTCATTGAAAAAGCTATTTTATTTGCAATAACTGAAGAAGCGTTTGACATCTGAACATAATCCTGTGTTGCACTATTAAACTCTAATTCGTAATCGGTTTGTGCAAGTCCAATAAAAGGAGTACACAGTAAAAGGTAAAATAAATTTTTCATATTATTTAATTATTAATTTTTTTTCAGTTGAACCATCATCATAAATATAAAATAAAGTCATATTTGGTTTTGGCGTTACGCTTCTACCAAATACATCCAACACTTTAATCAATTTTTTATGAGCAGTGTAATTTTTAATTGAGGAAGGAAAACAATCTGTAAAAAAAACACAACCACTGTCTTTTTCCCAATTGGCATTAGCATTAGCTACTTCATCCACATCTATGCAATATAAATCAGGATTAAAGGTAGCTGTGAAATACCATAAGCCTAAGTTGTTACCATTACGAACATCTAAGCTAGTAAGGAGATTGTTTCTGCAATTTAATTCAAATAGGTTAGGGTTATTACTTAAATCCAACTCAGTAAGCTGATTGTCATTACAGAATAAACCAGTAAGTGCAGTAAAATTCTCAATTCCTGTTAAGTCAGCTATTCCATCATTAGATAAGTATAATATTTGTACAGTATCAATTGCTGAAGTAAAAACACTATCATCAAAAATATCATCTAAATCAAGATTGATAAGTGCTTGCTCAAAAGCACCATCAGGTACATATGTTTTTTGTGCCAAAGTGAATAATGGCAACATTAAAAATATTAAAAATATCTTTTTCATTACCACATTTGTGTTTTAATTTTCTTTCCTCCATCACATTTTTTGTTAGTAGTACCACAAGAAGAAAAAAGGAAAGTTCCTAGTAAAAGTAAAATGATTAGTTTCTTCATATTATTTTTTTATTATTTGTTTTGTAATAGACTTATTGTCAATAGTCAAACTTACAAAATATATCCCAGCTTTATAATCTTTAATATTTAGCTGTATAGTATTAGCTCCAAAGTATAACTTCTGATTGTGTTCCTGTCCTACTTTTCTGCCCAATTCATCATAAATTACAGCTCTAGAATCTGCAATTTTATCCATATGAACTGCAAGTGATAATATATCATCTACAGGATTAGGAAATACGGTTAAATCAAAATTACCCTTTATATTATCAGTAGATAAAACATCAGCAATTGAAGTTAAGTTTGTTTGATAAATACCATTACCATGAGTTGCTACAACCAATAATCCGTCATTATCTCTGTACTCTAAGAATTCCACTACTACAGCACCAATTTCTGAGTCACCAACTTGTTCCCAAACTGTATTGTTGTCATCTAAAGTAGCTGTACCAAAAAGCCCAACAGAAGTGCCAACTAAATAAAGTGTGCTGTTGCCTAAAGGAATAATTTTTGCAGTACGGCAAGAAGGGCCATTACCACTTCCACTAGGGTTTTGCTCTAAATTCCCAGCAACTTTATTCCAGCTTTGTCCTCCATCCATACTATGAAAAAGTGAATAAACTGAATAGTTAGAATACACTATCATCACTTCATCAGCATTATCTGGATTTACTGCAATATCATACACATAAGAATTAGAACCTGTTAATGGATAAGGAAGCTCAACAATTGCAGGATCGCCAACATCTGCATTATCAATTCGGAATATCTTTTTGTACTTAGTACCTAAATACACCACATTTGCAGGATTAACTGATGTTTCAATAGTAGTAATTATCATAGTAGGATTGGTTATAGTATCTGAGAACATCTCCCAACCAAAATCATTTTTAGCATGTGAATTGTTATAAGGAACATTTGCTATATCATTATTCCTCCAAAGTTTATTTCCAGCAGCCATATATAAAATATCAGAGTTCTTATCCATCACTAATGGATTGATAAACATATAATCATTACTATCAACTGAGGAAGGATCCATACGGTTAAAAGCTAAACGCTCTCCATTATTATCTAACTTCATTTTGTACATCACTCCTCTCTGAATGGTTAAATAAAAATCTTCTTCATTATCAGCAATACCTCCAAAGCAACCATCACCATTAAAAGGCATATTCCATATAGACTGTACGCTTGGATCAAAAGTTACAAAATTTCCGTTATCCTGAAAACCTCCATGCATTACATCAGAATTTGCATTTCTACTGATACTCACACCATAAAGCTGAGATGTATAATATCCGTTATTTAATGAAGTCCACTCCACTGTATCAGCAAAAGTATCATTGGATTTAAACACTCCACCATCAGTAGCAGATAAAATCACATTAGCATCAGAAGGTAAGAAAAGTAAATCGTGCTGATCAGGATGATGATTAGGATATACACCCCAATTCCCATCTCCCTCTACTGAACCTATAAAATACCCTCCAATTATCATAGTATTATTAGGTGTTGTAAATCCATCAGATGAACGCCAAAGGTTAGTACCTCCAATGTAAACTGTATTAGGATCAGTCGGATGAACCTTAACTAGTAAATCATAACCCCTTTGAGCATTAAAATTATCAAAAGAAGTTGATTGATTAGCAGGAATATTTGATGAAAGATTAACCCAAGAACTATCTGAGGAATCATACTTCCAAAGAGATGTCCAAGTTTCACCATTAAAAAAAACATCAGTATGTTGTCCGTGATTATCAGTTTCAGCAGCAAGGAAGTAAACTTCATTCTCATTGCCAGGATTTACACCAATTGCAATTCTTCCATAAATTGGTGGAAACAAAGAATCCGTGATATTGGTCCAGTTTTGCCCATCTACTGAATGCCAAATACCTTTATCCAATCCATCAGAAGAAAGAGTAGCATAAACTTCTCCACTAGATGTAACCTCAATATTATTATAATAAGAACTGCCACCACCAAGTTCTTTTACCCAAGTAGCTCCTCCATTTTCACTTCTATAAATAGTACCATAAGTAGCTGCATATACCACATCTAAACTATCATTTGATGGATCTGTTTCAATGTTCCAGATAAAGTCAAAATTAGAGTCAAAACCATTAGTATTAGTTGCTGTTACGGATAAAGAATCCCAACTGAGCCCACCATCAACTGATTTATAAATACCATTACCTCCATAATAAGCCTCACCTCCACTAGCGGAACTCCCTGTAAGTTCTCCACTACCAAAATACCAAATATTTTCTTTTCCTGCTCTTTTATCCTGACTCACACAAGTAACATTATGCAGTTGATTAGGGTCAGTAGTCATCACCCAACTTTGCCCTCCATCTGTTGAGCGAAACATACCCCCACTTGCACCTCCTGCAAATAGAATGTTTTCATCTAGTATGTCCATTGCTAAAGCACGAGTACGCCCTCCCACATTGTACGGCCCCCTATGTAGCCAAGTTGCTTTGGACAAAGCTGTAGACTTAGGTAAAGTCTTTGCAAAAATCATTTCCTTTTGTCTTATATTATGTGGTATCTCACCTGTATTTGGGTTAGCCAAACGAATGCGTTCCCAGACTACCCTTTCAGCAGGATTGTCAGAAGCAAAATAAGCTTGTTTGTTATTTGTATGTGTGCAAGAAGTAAAGAAAGCTAAACTGATTGCAAAAAGTAAAATTTTGTTCATTTTGTAAATGGTTTTTGTTTTGGTAAAAGTAATGAAATAGTTGTTAGTTATCAAATCCTAATAAAAATGTAAATTTGCAATCTGAAATAAATACACGTAATGGAACTAGAAGAAAGATATATCCCTAAACATAAAGTAAGAATTGTAACGGCTGCTAGCCTATTTGACGGTCATGATGCTGCTATAAATATAATGAGGAGAATTATACAAGCAACAGGTTGTGAGGTAATTCATTTGGGGCATGACAGAAGTGTAGAAGAAGTAGTAAACTGTGCTATTGAAGAGGATGCAAATGCTATTGCTATGACTTCCTATCAAGGAGGGCATACTGAGTACTTAAAGTATATGTACGACCTATTACAAGAGAAAAAAGCTACACACATAAAAGTATTTGCTGGTGGAGGTGGCACAATATTACCTGATGAAATAAAGGAATTAGAAGCTTACGGAATTACAAGAATCTATCATCCAGATGATGGTAGAGCAATGGGATTGCAAGGAATGATAAACGACCTAATTAAGCGTTCGGACTTTTTAGTTGGAGAACACTTAGCAGGAGAAATTTCAGCAGTAAAAGAAAAGAATGTAAATGCTATTGCAAGGTTAATTTCAGCAGCAGAAAATTGCCCAGATAAGCACAATGGTATTTTATCCGAAATAAAAGAACTTGCTACAAAATCGGAAACTCCAGTACTAGGAATTACAGGAACTGGTGGAGCTGGAAAATCCTCCTTAGTGGATGAATTGGTTAGAAGATTTATTACTGATTTCCCAAACAAAAACATTGCTATTGTATCGGTAGATCCTTCCAAAAGAAAAACAGGAGGTGCACTTTTAGGAGATAGAATAAGAATGAATGCCATAAAATCAGATCAGGTATATATGCGTTCCTTGGCTACTCGTCAGGCCAACTTAGCACTATCGGCACATGTGAATGATGCACTTGATATTTTGAAAGTGGCCAACTATGATTTAATCATATTGGAAACTTCAGGTATTGGGCAATCCGACACGGAAATTATTGAACATTCGGATGTTTCCCTTTATGTAATGACACCAGAATATGGTGCTGCTACTCAGTTGGAAAAAATTGATATGCTGGATTTTGCTGACCTTATCTCCATCAATAAATTTGATAAAAAAGGAGGATTGGACGCCATAAGAGATGTGAAAAAGCAATTCCAAAGAAACAATACTCTTTTTGATAAAGATGTAGATAGCATGCCCGTTTATGGTACTATCGCTTCCCAGTTTAACGACCCAGGAGCCAATTCGCTTTACAAAGCAATAATGGATAAGTTCTCCGAAAAAGGATTAGGAAACTTCAATTCCTCTTTTGAAATAACGGATGAAATGAGTGAGAAGATATTTGTAATTCCACCCAACAGAGTGCGTTACTTATCAGAAATATCAGAAAACAACAGAGCATACGATAAATGGGCAATTGACCAAAAGGACATTGCACAGAAACTGTACGCATTACAAAAATCACTAGAGATATTAGCGAATGCAAGTAAGGAGGTAATCACACATATAAAAAAGGAGTATGAAACGATTTCACTGGACTTACATCCTAAAAACAAAATACTAATTGACACTTGGGAAGAAGTACAAAAGAAGTACCAAGAAAAGATTTTCAAATTTAAAGTTAGGGATAGAGAACTCTCTATTCAAACAGACTCCACTTCCCTATCGGGTTCTTCTATTCCAAAAATATCCTTACCAAAATATGAGGCTTGGGGGGATGTATTAAAATGGCAATTACAAGAAAATGTACCTGGGGAATTCCCATTTACTGCAGGATTATTCCCCTTTAAAAGAGAGGGAGAAGACCCAACAAGAATGTTTGCTGGTGAAGGAGGTCCTGAAAGAACAAACAAGCGTTTTCACCTAGTAAGTTTAGGTATGCCTGCCAAAAGGCTTTCCACTGCTTTTGATTCTGTAACCCTATACGGAAACGACCCAGGAAAACGACCAGATATATATGGTAAAATTGGTAATGCTGGAGTATCCATTTGTTGTTTGGATGATTTGAAAAAACTCTATTCTGGATTTGAGTTAGCCAACCCAATGACATCCGTAAGTATGACCATAAACGGACCTGCACCAATGCTATTGGCCTACTTTATGAATGCTGCCATTGACCAAGAATGTGAGAAATACATAAAAGAGAATGGCTTAGAAAAACAGGTAGAAAGCAAGATTGCTAGCATCTATAAAAACAAAGTAGTTGCCAGACCAAAATACCAAGGGAAATTACCTGAAGGAAATAATGGTTTAGGACTCTTTTTATTAGGAGTTACAGGAGATGAAGTACTAGAAAATGACATCTACCAAAAAATAAAAGTTGAGACCTTAACGAAAGTTAGAGGTACAGTACAAGCCGATATCTTAAAAGAAGATCAGGCACAAAATACCTGTATTTTCTCTACAGAATTTGCCCTAAGAATGATGGGTGATGTACAAGAGTATTTTATTGACAATGGAGTAAGAAACTTCTATTCTGTTTCTATTTCAGGGTATCATATTGCTGAGGCAGGTGCCAACCCAATATCTCAATTAGCATTTACATTGGCAAACGGATTTACTTATGTGGAATACTACCTAAGCAGAGGAATGGATATTAATGAATTCGGACCTAACCTTTCGTTCTTCTTTAGTAATGGTGTTGACCCAGAATATGCAGTGATTGGCCGTGTTGCCAGAAGACTTTGGGCAAAAGCCATGAAGAATAAATATGGAGCCAACAAAAGAGCACAAATGTTGAAATATCATATACAAACTTCTGGTAGATCATTACACGCACAGGAAATTGACTTTAATGATATTCGTACAACATTGCAGGCTCTATACGCAATTTACGATAACTGTAATTCCCTACATACTAACGCTTATGATGAGGCCATCACTACTCCTACTGAAGAATCGGTAAGAAGAGCAATGGCTATTCAATTAATAATAAACAAAGAATTAGGACTTGCCAGAAACGAAAACCCAATACAAGGATCATTTATAATTGAAGAATTAACTGATTTAGTAGAGGAAGCAGTACTTACTGAATTCGATAGAATAACAGAAAGAGGTGGTGTGTTAGGTGCTATGGAAACTATGTACCAAAGAAGTAAGATACAGGAGGAAAGTCTGCATTATGAACATTTAAAACACTCAGGTGAATTCCCAATTATTGGAGTGAACACCTTCTTAAATAAAAAAGGTTCTCCTACTGTAATTCCTGAGGAAGTAATTAGAGCAACAGAAGAAGAAAAACAATACCAAATTACAATGTTAGAAGAATTACATAAAGGCAGTAAAGATAAATCTGCAGCACTATTATGTAATTTGCAAAATGCAGCAATCCAGAACAAAAATATATTTGGATTATTAATGGATGCAGGGAAAGTTTGTTCATTAGGAGAAATTACAAATGCACTATTTGAAGTAGGTGGGCAGTACAGAAGGAATATGTAATAAAAAATATAAATGCTCCTAAAAAGAAGCTTTTATATATTACTAGCAGGATTACACCCTCTACCCTTTTCACTAGATTACATAAAGCTTTTAAACTAAAATTTGCACTACTTTTTGCACTGATGACTATTACTATTTAGCTTTTAAATTAGCTGCTAAATATTTTCACGTGTCATCTAGACTTATTGCAATATCAATTTCTTATTAACCACTCCATCATTGGTTTCTATCTCTAAGAAGTAAATGCCTTTTGCATGTTCATGCAGAGTTACTTGTTTAGTATACTCACCAACAAATTGATCTAAATCTTCTGAGATGATTACCTCTCCAACTACATTAAGTATTCTAACTTTTAAGTCCTGTACAGTTTCTGATGTAAAGCTGATATTAAACACATCTCTTGATGGGTTAGGATAAATAGCTAAGTTAGCAATTGCTGTTCCACCCTCAACTCTTACAACAGGCTGAGTCCAGTAAACAAGCGGCGTCCATGTTACAGACTTCCAAGCTCCTCCATTTGGATCACAGTATGATCTAGCTTGAGCTCTATAAGTCTCACCAGCAACTAAACCATTCTTATCCTTAGTGTAAGTACCATAAGATACTCCAGCTCCTCCAATTTGGAAGAAGTCAGATCCTGAAGGATTAGAAATAGAATCAACTCTTGCTTTCAACCTTACAAATGCATAAACTCCATTTGATGCATCCCAAGTAAATGTAGCTTTCGTAGGATTAGCTCCAACTGCTGCTAAGTTACCAACATTAGGACAATTATCAAGTGTAGTAAATGTACTCAAGCCAGTCCAAGCACTTGAACCACCACCACAATACCAAGCTTTCATCTCATACTCATAAGTAGTACTTGCAGTTAAGTTAAGTAATAACTTATCTGTCTTCTGATTACCCCATGTACAAGATCCTACAGGTCCACCCATAGTTTTCTGTGTCCATGAAGAAGTACCAACTTCTTTGTATCTAATTCTATACTGGTCAACTGTACATGTACTAGAGTTCATGTTATCCCAATTGATAACCGCTCTAGTATGAACAATACCATCAACAAACATAGCTGTTGGGGCATCTTCATTACAAACAGAGGGATAAGTACAGGAACCGTCATCACAGTTAGCCATTGAATTATAATTTACTGCAATAGGATCTGTACAACCTGCCCAACCCCAGCATGAGCCATCATCTACAGTAGCATTTGGATCATAATTACAAGAAGTTGGGCCAGTACAACCATAAATAACATTTACAGAAAAGATTACAGTATCAGCAATAATAGGATAAATTGGTTGATGATTATTGTCAAATAGAGTAAAAATAACTTCATAGCTTCCATTTGCTAAATTAGGAAGTAAAATGCTCGTGATATCAAAATGTGGAGTCATAACTCCGTTTACATAATAGTGAATATGACCATCACCTCCAGAAGTAGGAAGGCCAATAGTAAAATTACTAACTGTAAAATCTACATTCACATTATTTGTTGTGGTAATTTCATCATCTTCCACAGGATATGTAATTGTTATATCAGGATATAGACAAGAACCATCATCATGGTTAGCTAAAGGGTCGTAATTAAAAGCTAAACTATCGGTACATCCCCAAACCGGTGGGTGGTGCGCTATAATCACTCCCTTCATACCATAAGCAGCATGTGGGCTACATACATAATAAAAAGTATGGCAATCATCCGGTATATACATTCCTGTAGTTCCATATCCAAAACTAAAGCCTCCTGCAATAGGAGCGTTTCCACCTGCAAGCCAAGTACTGTCAGTTACTTCTACTGCATTGTGTCCTCCACCCAAAATAAAATTAATAGTATCTCCCACATCACAAATAATAGTATCTGGAGAAAAAGTCATTCCTATTGTTTCTATTGTATATGAACTATAATCACAGCCTCCATCATCTACATTAGCAAGACTATCATAATTTAATGCGGTTGGATCTGTACAACCATAAGAATTGGCAATAATCACCCCAACCATCCCACTAGAAGCATGCGGTTGGCATACATAATAATATGTTTGTGCATTAGTTGGTATATGCATTCCTGTTGCCCCATATCCGAAACTGAAACCTCCATTTGAAGTATTCCCTCCTGAAACAAATGTAGAATAATCAACCTCTAAAGCATTATGAGACTGTCCTAAAATAAAATGTATCGTATCTCCCACATCACATTTTACAGTGTCAGGAGAAAAAGTCATTCCAAGAGTTTTTATAGTATAAGATGTGAGATCACAACTACCATCATCAATAGTAGCTGCTGAATCATAATTAACAGCTGTTAAATCTGTACATCCGTATATAGGTGGCCATGATGCAATGGCATTATCTAATAATCCTTCAATTGTTGAAGCAGAAGTAGGAGTTATACAATTTGCACAAATTGTAGTATACGATCTATCAGGATAAACAACATAATAAGTTGGTGTGTAACTCATTTGATAGTTAATTAAATAAGGAGTCACATCATTTGCAATAGGGAATGTGACATTATGAGTATTAGCAAAATTAGCTACAGCAGCACTATCTGTTGAGCCATTCACTTCTAACCCTAAAAATCTAGCTGAATTATTACCTGAAGGACCATTAGTTAAATAAGAGTTCTCTGTTCCTGGAGCATGCATCACACAATGTCCACAAGTTACACTCAAAAACTCTAATACTGTAACATAACCACTATCAAGGTAATTATATAATTCATGTGAGTTTCCATTTAAATCAGTTACTGTAAAATTAGGCGCGTATCCAGTTCCATTTAACAAACCAGTTTGAGCGTTTACAAAGAGGATATTAATTAAAAACAATAAAGTAATTAGCTTTTTCATATTATTATAATCTATTTCTAACAAAACTACAAAAAAAACAGAAGATATTTTAAAAATAATTTATTCAATAATTATTTTTTTCTTTACAATTCCATTTTCATAGAAATAAAAAATCGGATTATTGTTTGTAGCTTTAGTTGTTCTGCCTAAAATGTCTGTGATTTTAATAAGCCCTTTTGGTTCACCATCAATTTCATCTATTATTGTTCCTATGCAATCAGGAATTAAACTGACGCCATCCAATTGCCAACTGCTATTTATCGGAATGCACAAATGAGTAAGTGCTGTAACAGGAACATCTACAATTCTTGGTGTATCTGTGTAATCGTAAATCCATGTAGAATCAGGTGAATACCAAGTAGAATTATTAATCGTTCCATTTGGTATCCCGAATCCCCCAACATAATCAAATGCCATAGTATTTCCTGTACCTTCATTTAATTTCCAATAGCCAATTAAGTTGCTGTAGTTAGGATGATTATTGTCTAAATGATCACATTGCCAATTTTGTATATTCTGCCCACTTATTAAGGAATTCCAAACTCTTACTTCAGAAATTGAACCATTAAAAGCATAAGTTTGATTAATATCAGTACCAAAAAACAAACCAGCATTTGTTGTAATATCTCCTACAGAAGAAATATCAGCTGAATCCAAAAGAACTCCATCTTCATACATTTTCATGTATCCGTCTCTATCAAAACTAACACTAAGGGTATGCCATTGGTTGTCAGCAATCATCCCTCCAACATCAATATCTGCACGGTTTGTGCCATCACCTATATTTACTTTCCATTCGGGTCCTGCTGGGTATTTAAATGAAAAAACAAAACCAGGATTAGATCCAGAATTCCAGTCTTTATCACCAATAATAGCAACATTTCCTCCTGTATTAGTTCGCACTCTGCATTCAATTGTAAAATCTTGCGTGCTACCAAAATTATATATAGGATTTGAGGGGATTTGCACATGGTCATCAACTCCATCAAATTGTAATTCAGTTGTATCCGCTAAACAATTATAAACGCTATCAAATATCATATTACTATCGGCAAGGATAGTACTTTGAGCAATAGCATTTCCATTAGCAATTACAAAAACATTTTGTTCTTCTATGCTATTTCCTCCATGAGAAGTTCCTAATCCACCATGATCAGTTGTAATGAGTATAAGCCAATCTTCATTAGCATAATTTGGCCTTTGGGAAATAGATTGCATAATAGGAGATATATAAGCATCCACCCCTTCTATTGCTGTGATATTTTGACTCACATTTGGTGAAAATCCATCAGCATGCCCTGCATGATCCACATCATCAAAATGAAGAAACATAAAATCCGGATCATTTGAAGATAGATAATTAACAGCTTCTGAACTTACATCTGCATCTGATGAAACATTAAGTTTATAATCAGCATGATTTTGAACGATATAATCATTTATTGGATTCCAATTACAAATAGAAACTGTATGTAAGTTATTGTCAAAATCCTCTATTCGCTCAAAAAGAGGTGGGTAATTGGTGTAATCAGTACCAACAAAACTATTATCCACCGACAAATGTTTGTCAGACCATACTCCGCATAAAATTGCTGACCAACCAGGCCCACTTAATGTGATGTCATCATTTAATACATCTGGGTTGTAAATTCCATTTGCTATAAGATTATCAATTGTTGGCGTATTGGCTAATTCTAGAGCATCTGCTCTGCAACCATCAATACCAATGAGTAGTACTTTTTTGGTAGTTTACGCATTTATTAATAATGGGAAGCAAAGTAATATAAGTAGTATTTTTTTCATACTACAATAATATAAAAAATTTATGGGAAATTTTGAGGAGAAAAAAGTCGGGGTAGCAGAATTACAACCTCTACCCTTTTCACTAGATTACAGTAAGCTTCAAAACTAAAATTTGCACCGCTTTTTGCACCCCTAACCAATCTACTAAAACAAACTTAAGAAATTTATTCGATTATCTTAGTAATCATATATTTTTTAAAATATTTTAAAATGATTATTATAATATTCTCACTAATATTGCACAATATTTAAATAAAGATAAATAATTCTAAAATTAAAAAATATTTAAAAATGTCAATGTTAGAAAATAAATTTGAAAAAGCGCTTTGGAGTACTAGATTTGTTGTGTTGATAGCAGTGATATTATCTATAATTTCATCAATTACATTATTTCTATTGGGGGGTTGGGATATTATACAAGCAACCATTTTTAACAACCCATTGTTTAATCAAAATATCAATACAAACAATGACTTGTTGTTTAAAATTATTTCATCAATTGATTTATTTTTAATAGGTATAGTTTTATTAATTTTTGGATTTGGAGTTTATGAGTTGTTTATTAGTGAGATTGATTTTGCTAAGGGTAAATTTGCAGACTCAACATTAAAAATTAATAGTCTAGATCAACTAAAAAATAAAATAATCAAAGTAATAATTATTGTGTTAATCGTTAAATTCTTTGAAAAAGTTTTAAAATTATCTCACAATTTCACAACTCCCCATGACCTTCTTTTATTTAGCCTTTCAATTTTATCTATTTGCATCGGATATTATTTAATTAATAGAAAATAACTAATGTAGCAGGATTACAAAAAACACTTATTTCACTAGATTATAGCAAGCTTTTAAACTAAAATTTGCATCACTTTTTGCACCGGTAACCAATCTACTAAAACAAACTTAAGAAATTAGCCCGATTATATACTTTGATAATTGTTTTTTAAAATAAATTTGTAAAAAAATAAAAATGTCAAATACTAAATGGATAGGGGCAGCTGCAGGATGGCTTTTTGCAGGCCCAATTGGAGGAATAATAGGATATTATTTAGGAAAAAATTTGTTTGACAAAAAAGTTGATAATCAAAAAGCATTCGAAATATCTTTACTTATACTCTCTTCCATGGTAATAAAATCAGATGGTAAAGTATTAAAGTCAGAGCTAAATTATGTAAAAAAATTCTTTACTAATACATTTGGCGCACAAAAATCTAATGAATACTTTAAAATTTTCAACAATTTAAACAAACAGGATTTAAACTCTAAGTTAAGACAAGTGTGTATACAGATCAACACTCATATCAATCACTCTTCACGATTAGAAATAATCCATTTTTTATTTGGAGTTGCTGCTTCTGATAATGAAATTCATTTAAAAGAAATTGAAACAATCAAAAGAATTTCAAACTATTTGAATATTAATTCTTATGATTTTGAATCTATAAAGTCCATGTTATTAGTAAAGAAATCTGCCAATTCTGAAAAATGGTATAAAATTTTAGGAGTCAATAAAAATGCAACAGATTCTGAAGTAAAGAAGGCCTACAGAAAGATGGCTCTAAAATACCACCCAGATAAATTGACTGGAGTTAGTGAGGATATTAAAAAACTTGCCTCTCAAAAATTTCTAGCGGTAAAAGAAGCTTATGAACAGATAAATAAAGAAAGAAGTTAGAGATAACTTTCTCTCTTTATTTATAGAAAAAAGTCGGGGTAGCAAGATTACAACCCTTTTCACTAGATTACAGCTGAGAAAATACTAGCACTGAGAGAAACAAAAAAAAATTATTTGACTTAAAAATAAAACGTCAAGAAAATTGATGAATTAAAATTATCTAATTGTGAAGAAAAAGAAGTTGAACCTGCTGATTGTGGTTTTTCTTCATAAATGACTTCATTAGAAGAAGCACTAAAATATTCTGTATAAATTGACGTCTCTTTTATCCTCTGATATGCATAATACCAGCCGAATTCTGTTCCGAGAGCAATTTGTGGCGAAACAAATACCTCAACACCAATAAAAGGCCTAAGACCTAGTGTAAAACTATTTCCCCCTCTAGTTTCTAAAATTCTATCAGATAAATTTAATATAGTGTTAGTCGACCAATCAAAAGTAGTCGGATTTTGATTTGTAATTGTCAAATTATTACCATATGAATAAATATCATTTACCATTTTAATAGATTGATATCTTAGTCCTGCACCATAAAAGCCTTGAATCCTACCTCTCCCCTTTCGTTTCTCAAATCCTATCCCTAAGCTTAATCCATTGTAAGAAGTTTGTCTTGAATCAATAAGAAATATATCTGCATCATTTGAAGCATTATCTAAAATATACTGATTATCAGTTCCTGTAAAATTGGAATAACCAAAAGAGAATCTATATGCAAGCGTGTTAGTCTTCATATATTTTAAAAGTACTATAGGAAATCCATTTAAATTATACAACTTATTCTGATTTGCATACAAATTATCAGTCGTATTATTAAAAGAATTACCTACCCAGTTTAATAAAGGTATTGCATTAACACCTAGTCCTATTTCACCCTCTAAAGGTAAAATAGGCTTTCCATTCTTATTCTTAACTGACTCAACTTGAGCGAAAGAAGAAACAGTAATAACAACAAAAATTAATATTAGTATCCTTTTCATAATCTTAATTTGTATAAGTGAAGTTTTTAACAATTGACCCACCTTCAACTATATTTGAAATATTAACTGTACCTAAATTATAATTAGTTGAATTATCATAATATACAGTAGAGGAAACCCACACTGAATCATTCCATATATCAGAAGTTACACATGATGTTTGATTATAATTATAGGAATCAAAATAAAGTTCAGCATTATAAGGAGTAGAGATAGCTGGTAAATCAATAGTATATTTTCCATTATTTATCTGTGTAGTATATGATAAATCTTCATATTCAAAACTATTAGATGGATTTCTTTCTAAATCTCTAGAGTTAATTACAAATGTAATATTAATACCATCTACATTATCAAAAGTAGTATTAAAATTTCCAGCTGATGAAGTATCATTGCAAGTATTGTAATTGGCTTGAATATCTCCTGAAACCACACAAATCCCAGGCTCTTTTACTGTTGTTGTATCCAACTCGTCTTTCTTACAACTAAAAAGTAAAATAGAGAAGATTGAAATAAAAATAAATTTTTTTTTCATTTTTTTGATGTATTTAAATTTACCTACTCTAATTGGTTTTCGGCTACCCCATTTAAAACATCACAATAATACAATTTTTTGTAAAGAAGTTGTCTTTAAATATATATTTTAAAAATAACTTCTAAATCTTATGTTCTTGGGCTTGGTAATCAGTGTGGTACCCCGAAAATCGTTGATTTTCAGGGGAAAAATTGTTGTATTAGCAGGATTACAACCTCTACCCTTTTCACTAGATTACAGTAAGCCTTTAAACTAAAATTTGCACCACTTTTTGCACCGCTAATCAATCTACTAAATCAAACTTAAAAAAT
>CAJQHO010000006.1 GCA_905478185.1 uncultured Flavobacteriales bacterium
CTCCAACAACTGAACTCATGTTAATAATTGAACCAGCTCTTGCCTTTAACATTGGTCGCAAAACTGCTTTTGTCATGTTAAAAACCGATTTCATATTGATGCTCATTACACTATCAAAATCTTCCTCAGACATACGCATTAAAAGTCCATCTTTAGTAATACCCGCATTATTAACGAGTACATCAATACTACCAAAATCATCCATTATATCTTTAGATAATTGCTGAGCAGAATCAAAATCAGATGCATCTGATTTATACCCTTTAGCCTTACATCCATTTGCTGAAAGCTCATCTTCTAATGCTTTTGCTTTTTCATCTGATGACCTGTATGTAAAAGCAATATTTGCTCCATGCTTTGCAAAAACCTCAGCAATTCCTTTTCCTATTCCTCTACTTGCTCCTGTAATAATTACATTTTTTCCTTCTAATAATTTCATCTTTATTTTTTTAATTATCTAACTAAAAGAATTTCTCCAAATTCTTGATGCTTCCAGCCTTCAAAATCCTGAAAATATAACTCAAAAACATAAGTATCTGCAGGCAATTCTTTTTGCGTTTCATAATGCTTTCCATCCCACCCAGCTTTATTACTACACTTCATTCCTAAAGGATTAGCTGATTGAAACATTAAATCACCTTGGGTATTAAAAACTTTAAACAAAAAAGTATTTTCTCTAATCGCATGGTATTCTAAACAAAATTTTTCATTTCTGTGTTTCTCATCAAAATCAGGAGTAAATGAATTTGGAATATATATCCAGTATTCATCTCTTACCCAAATAGGTTTAACGGCTGTATCAGAACAACCATTGCCATCAGTAACTATTAGAGATGTTTCATAGATCCCTAAAATCCCTAAACCGTCTTCATCTATAGGAAAGGTATGTACAACTGATGAGGAAGTATTTGAAGTATTATCTCCAAAATTCCAATCATAATTAAAAGCATTATTTTCCGGTTGACCTTTAAAAAATGCTGTAGGGTTAATAATGGAAAGTGTATCTGACTCAATATGAATAATTGCTTTTGGGCTTTCTAAAATAGTAACCAATGCGCTACCATCAATAGTTCCAATACTTAAAGCATCATTAAACTGATTAAGTGTATAAAATCCCGCTATTTTTGTAGAGATAACAAATACATCATCTTGTATAGGCGGTAGTTGAGGCTGCACTACTCCATTAATAGCATAAGAAAAAGTAAAAGGGGCTGTCCCTGTAAAACTTACTACTAATTCAGCTGAAATTCCATTATCACAAATAGTAGCATCACCACTAATAAAAGCTGACTGTCCATTTACTAAAAATGGAAATAATAAAATAACTAAAAAATTCTTTAACATTTGGCAAATATAAAAAAAGCCCCACAATAAGTAGGGCTCTTTTCAGTATTATGAAATTTGACTTTATTTTGCTTCTTTTACCTTTTCATCTTTTACCTCTTCATCTTTTACTTCTTCAAACTCAACATCAGTTACATCATCAGTAGCAGTTTGTTCTGCTCCAGCATCTGCAGAGGCTCCTTCCTGAGTATCTTTGTACATTTCCTCAGATGCAGCAGTCCATGCAGTATTGATTTTTTCCATTGCAGCATCAATAGCTTCTAAATCTTTGCTTTCGTGAGCAGCCTTCAATTCTGTTAAAGCTTCTTCAATTGGTGCTTTTTTATCATCTGATAATTTTTCACCAAATTCTTTAAGTTGCTTTTCAGTTTGGAAAATCATTCCATCAGCCCCATTAATTTTATCAGCAGTTTCTTTTGCTTTATTATCAGCATCAGCATTTGCTTCAGCTTCTTGTTTCATTTTCTCAATTTCCTCATCAGATAAACCAGAAGATGCTTCAATCTTAATGTTTTGCTCTTTTCCAGTTGCTTTATCTTTTGCTGATACATTTAAAATTCCATTTGCATCAATATCAAAAGTTACTTCAATTTGAGGAATCCCTCTTGGTGCTGGTGGAATATCTGCTAATTGGAATCTTCCAATTGACTTATTATCAGCAGCCATTGGTCTTTCTCCTTGTAATACATGAATGTCTACTGCAGGTTGATTATCAGCAGCAGTTGAGAAAGTTTCAGACTTCTTAGTTGGAATAGTTGTATTAGCTTCTATTAATTTTGTTAAGACACCTCCCATAGTTTCAATTCCTAATGAAAGTGGAGTAACATCTAATAATAACACATCAGTAACATCACCTGTTAAAACACCTCCTTGAATAGCTGCTCCAATTGCAACAACCTCATCAGGATTAACTCCTTTTGATGGAGATTTTCCAAAGTATTTCTCAACAACTTCTTGTATCGCAGGAATTCTTGTTGATCCTCCTACTAATATAACCTCATCAATATCAGAATTAGTCATTCCAGCATCTTTCATTGCTTTTTTACAAGGAGTAATTGTTGCTTGGATTAATTTATCAGCTAATTGCTCAAATTGCGCTCTAGTTAAAGTTCTAACTAAGTGCTTTGGGCCTGATGCAGTAGCAGTAACATATGGTAAGTTAATTTCAGTTTGTGTAGATGAAGAAAGCTCAACTTTTGCTTTTTCTGCAGCTTCTTTTAATCTTTGTAAGGCCATAGGATCTTTTCTTAAATCCATGTTTTCATCTTTCTTAAATTCCTCTGCTAACCAATCAATAATTACTTGATCAAAATCATCACCACCTAAGTGTGTATCACCATTTGTAGATTTCACTTCAAATACACCATCCCCTAAATCAAGAATAGAAATATCAAAAGTTCCACCACCTAAATCAAACACAGCAATTGTTCTATCTTTATCAGATTTATCCAAACCATAAGCAAGTGCAGCAGCAGTTGGCTCATTGATAATTCTTTCAACTTTAAGTCCTGCAATTTCACCTGCTTCTTTTGTTGCTTGTCTTTGTGCATCATTAAAGTAAGCTGGCACAGTAACTACAGCTTGAGTAACTGTAGTTCCTAAATAGTCCTCAGCAGTTTTTTTCATTTTTTGCAATACCATTGCTGATATTTCTTGTGGTGTATATAATCTACCATCAATATCAACTCTTGGAGTATTGTTATCACCTTTTACCACTTTATAAGAAACATTTTTAATTTCCTTAGCCATTGCAGTAAAGCTTTCACCCATAAATCTTTTAATAGATGCTATAGTTTTTGTAGGATTTGTAATTGCTTGACGCTTTGCACTATCACCAACTTTACGCTCGCCACCTTCAATAAAGGCAACAATTGAGGGAGTCGTTCTTGCTCCTTCAGCATTTGGGATAACCACAGGCTCATTCCCTTCCATTACAGAAACACAAGAGTTTGTTGTTCCTAAATCGATTCCAATAATTTTACTCATTTTATTATGTTTTAAATTTAATAATTTGTTTTCTGATGAGTAATAATTGCAATTATAATGCCACAACTAATTGCACGACAAAACTGTCATTAAAAAGAGTTTTCTAGAGAAAAAAGAAGAAGTATTACTGACAGTGCGTCAGATTATTGAAAGTTTCTATCTAAACCATCAACTGATTTTAAGTACTTAATACTGTTTGATGTTAATGGAACTCCTGAAATTATATTGCTTAATCTAGAAGAAAATAAACCGACACCATTAGTGATATTTGTAAATTGAGGTCGCTGCTGTACAATTCCAGTAATAGGTTTGTTTACAGTAATATAAGTTTCCAAATCCTCTGAACCAACTACCATCACAATATCAATTCTATTAAAAGATCTAATTTTTGAATTATCTTTAGCAATATTTGTTTTTAAAAAATTAAAGAATAAATCTCCTTCAATACGTATATTTTTTACCTTTTCATCTACTAACGCCTGGCTAAAAACTAAACTCTTCTCGATATTATTTTCGGTATAGTAAAAGATTAAATCTAATTGAAAAATTTCTCCATTGACTGTGCCATCTTTCCATTTAACAGAGCTGGAAGAAAATTCAACTATTGGTGGATTAACAAAATTAGCAATAAAACCAAATTCAAAACTATTAAACATGTCGAATTTAAAATCAGAAACAACTTCAGTTCTAGAAGAAACTACATTGCCAGTTTTAGTATTTATAATGACTAATTCATAATCATAGTCTCTCTCTAAAAAAGAATTTTCATTCTCAAACTCATAAACTACTATATTATCATTAAATATATCTCCATCTCTTGCAGTAGGTACAGCATTCAAAGGTACTGTATCTTCAATCTCACTGAAGCCACTCTTTATAATCATCACATCTATGTTAGCTGTGTCAAAATTTATAGAATCAGCATATTGAGCCATTTGATAAGCATCCATATTTCCTAAAAAAGCTTTACTAATTTTAATCTTTTGAGTTTCTTTACCCTCTCCAGCATCCAAAAGCCCGTAAACGACTGTGGTTTCTTCCCATTCTGCATTTACATCAAAGTCAGTTTCACAAGCAGAAAAAAGCATTGTAAAAACTCCAAGTATTAGATATATATTTTTCATGTTTGCAAACTTATCACTTTATATGAAAAAATAAAGGCATATTTTGTAAATTTGCCAAAATTTAGAGAAAAAAACTATGAAACAACTTATTTCAACTACCATATTGTTACTTGCTTTTTTGAGTACAACACTTAATGCTCAACAAATTTCTTCAGAAGCTTACAATAAAGATCTAATACATGAAGATTTTAATACTGAAGGGGAGTACTTTAAAATCGTTACTACTAATGACAATTACTTTATATTAGATAAAGGAGATTACTTATTAAGCAGAAATAATAAAGATAGTGAATATGCAATTATTGCAAACAACTCATCAGTAACTGATTTTGTAATTAAAACAGCAGTAAGAATTGGTCCTTCTGAAAATAAAAAGGCAAGTGTCGGAATTATCCTTAAAGCTCAACAAGATGGAAAAGGAGCTATTATTTTTGAAATAAATAAAAAAAGA
>CAJQHO010000007.1 GCA_905478185.1 uncultured Flavobacteriales bacterium
TTCCATCTACTCCATTTGTTCCATCAACACCAGCAGCACCATCATTACCGTCTACTCCGTTAGTTCCATCTATTCCGTTTGTACCTGCAGGACCTGTTAATCCAATAGGACCTTGTGCACCTGTTGCACCATCATTTCCATCTACTCCATTTGTTCCATCAACACCAGCAGCACCATCATTACCGTCTACTCCGTTAGTTCCATCTATTCCGTTTGTACCTGCAGGACCTGTTAATCCAATAGGACCTTGTGCACCTGTTGCTCCTGTATCTCCTGGTAATCCCTGAATACCTTGTAATCCTTGCGGACCTGGTAACATTGAACCAGAAGTTTCTGCATATAATGCATAAGGAACACTTCGTAATTGTGTAGTACCCATTACAATATAACTTGTTCCTCCTGTAACATCAACAGCTACTTCGATAAAGTAAGTATGGTTTCCCCAGTCTATATTACTCCAAGATCCTGACATTACTCCTCCATCTCCAATAGAAAGATTAACTAAACCTAACTCATTAGTGGTTGCAGTATGAGCTTCAGTATAGATTGCTGTACCATTAGCTACATCCTCAATAATTGAAATCTCTAAACTTATATTCTGATTAGATAGAACTTGCCAACTAGCATCTCTAATTACCGTCTGGTAAGAAAATGATTGTGGGGCTTGAGCAAATAACATTACACTTAATGTTACAGTTGCTAATAATGTAAATAGTTTTTTCATCTTATTTTGATTTGTTTATTTGATAAACAGATTGCTTATCTGCTATATTTATATGTAAAAAGTAATTTCCTTGTTTTAAAAAGCTAAAGTCAAATTGCTTTTGGTTCTCATCATTTAATTTATCCTTAAGAACTAGCTTTCCATTAATGTCATAAACCAATATATCGGCTTTAACATTCATTTCAAGCTCTAAAATTAAAAAATTTGTAGTAGGATTAGGATAAACTTTTGTTTTAATATCGATATTCTCAACACTTGTGTTTACTTTTAAAACGCCTTGATGAAATCCTTGAGTTAAAATAGTAGTGCTATTAGTCTGTGTCTCAACTACAATCTCTCCTAAAGTATAATCCATATTTACTCCTCCATTATTGTAGGAATTACCAGAACTAGAAATAACTGAAGGTGAGGTGATTTGCCCAAAACCAATCAAAGGCAAGCAAAGTAATATAAGTAGTAGTTTTTTCATTGTTAATCTATTGTTTATTCTATAACTATTCTTTTCTCTACTGTTCCATCATCATAGATGTAAAAGAGAGGTTGATTAGTGCCTTTTGTTTCTCTACCTAATAGGTCTGTTACTTTAAGGAGTTCTTTGTTTGTAGTGTGTTCTTTAATTGCAGCAGTTCCATCAATAACAGTAAACTCTCCAATCATTCCATTTGGAATATGAGGAGTGCAAACATATTCATATAGCCCTGCAACTTGAGGAATATATTGGAAAAAGGTATCTGCAGGTAATTGCCATATTTGATTAAAAGGAATTGCTCCATTAGGAATATTGTCAGATGTTATGGTATGAGTCATAGTTGGAGGGTCAAGCTGAACCCATTGTACAGTATCTCCTAATTGCACTGTAATATTGTTGAAGGTAGAAACTGATAGTAACCGTTCCACACCTGTATTTGATGTATATCTCCTTTTACATAAAAAGAAGAAAGAATAAGTAATATAAGTAGTAGTTTTTTCATCTTAGTTTATTGTTTAATTTATTCAATAATTATACTGTCAATTATAAGCTTGAAATTTTCATTTTTTTTATTACCAATAAGAAAAGTAATTTGTTCAATATAATCATTATTAAAATTTTTAATATCTAATCTTCTGCCACGAAAAGATGCATACATTTCTTTTAATGGAATTATAATTTCTTCCCATTTACCTGATGTTTTGAATGGAAGTATATATGAGTAATAATCATTTGTATTAGCTTTAATTCTCAATTGATATTCCTTTTCATCTCCTTTTATCTTTAATTTGATGCTCTTTTTGTCCTTAATATAGATTCTTTTGCAATTATACCTTACAGAAGCAAAACCACCATTATAAGCTGTAGATATTTTTCCGCCAAAAACTCCATTACTATTTTTGTTTATGGTTAAATTACTTTTAGAGACTCCGCCCATCACATCATCATTAACAATCACCCATTCTTGTAAATTATCTTCATTATTAAAATGATAGATAACATTTTGAGAGAAAAGAAACTTTAAATTAAAAAACATTAAAAAGAAAGTTAATATAAGTAGTAGTTTTTTCATCTTAGTTGTTTGTTAATCTATTTTTTTAATTGTTCCTTTCTTAAATGGCATAATCTATCGTTTAGTATATAATAGAAAATAGGCTCTTTTGTTTTAAAATTTGCAAGTAGTTCCAAATGATATTTCTTTAATCCAATCGTTGAATGTGAAGTTGATGGCTCTAATAATAGTAATATGATTCATATATTATGGCAAGTATAAAAGCTAATAATCCAAATGCTAATCCAATAATTGATAAAGTTTTTCTGCTATTTTTCTTAAACAATCCAATAACTCCAAGAACAAGCGCTACAGAACTAAAAATCCAAGTATATACTATTGTTGTCAATAATGCTGTTACACCAAAAACTAATGCTAAAAGTCCATAAATATCAAATCTACCACTTTCTAATTTAGAGTTATTATTACCTTTTATAATATCTTTTGTTCCATCAGAGTATCTTATCATTATTACGTCTGATTTATTAATAGAAAATAAAGGACCTTCTAAATTGTCACATTTCTTATATTTAATTAAATCTGGCGTGACTTCAATAACTTTTGCAGAAATCTCTTTTCCGTCTTTTAAAATAATATTATCACATTCTTCAAAAAATGTATTTATTGGAAAAGATGCAAGCCCAATCATAGGCAAGCAAAGTAATATAAGTAATAGTTTTTTCATTGTTTATCGCCTTCCCAAGTTCCTGTAAAACCAACTGATGAATTAGTCCAAGTTCCGCTTCCAGAATTACCGCTAAGTTGTCCAACAAAATTACTCCCAAGTGTGCCAGACCCAGCTGTTGCTGAAAAAGATCCGTTAGATGTTACTGAACCACTTAAATTTTGATTATCTCCAATAGAATTAGTTGAACTTCCGTTAATATCCCCAGTTGAAGAAATTGTAGCAGCCCAAACTCCAGAATCATCACCTGAATAAGTTCCAGTCCAATTTCCAGTAAAAATATTATCTTCCTCTTCTTTCTTACAAGCTGAAAATATAATTGATACTGCTAATAATGTGTAAAGTAGTTTTTTCATAATTATATGTTTTAAAGTTTTTAAAGTCCAAAGATAATGATTAAAAAGTTAAATCTTCTACGAAAAACACGTAGAGGATAATTTCTTAACTATTCCCCAATTTGTCTTAGTATCACAGATGTATTTAGCTACATACATACTAGCACTCTTTTCATAAGGCTCGTGCTTTAGGTATTTACCTATAAGGTTACTCATCAAGCAATTCAAACAAATCATCTAAGTTAGGTGATAGTATCATTTCAATTCTTCTGTTAGCACTTCTTCCTTCTTTAGTTTTATTAGTTGCAATAGGAACAAATTCTGCTCTACCAGCAGCTGTTAATTGTAAAGGATCTAAACTTGGGGTTTTCAAAAGTACTTTTACAACATTGGTTGCTCGCATCACACTCAAATCCCAATTGTCTTTTACCAAACCTCTACCGCTTAATGGTATGCTATCGGTATGTCCTTCAACTAAAATTTCCAAATCCTTTTGGCTAGCAAGTGCAGTAGCTAATTTACTTAATGCGGAAACGCCTCCACTGTTTACTTCATATTTTCCACTCGCAAAAAGCAAATCTTCTTCTAAGGAAATGTACACTTTTCCGTTTTTCTGAACTACTGTAAGTCCCTCACCCTCTAAACCAATTAATGCTTTGGAAATAGAAGATTTAAGTGCAGTAACTATCGAATCTTTTTTATTGATAATTGTTTCTAATTCTGTTACTCTAGCAGAACGAGCATCTAATTCTTCTTGGGCTAATTTTAGCTCATCTTCCTTTGCTTCCAATGATGCTGAGAGTTTATTAAGCTCATCTTCTTTTGCAAAAAGTTCAGTTTGTGCTTGTTCCAATTGCTCCAACAATTTCTTAGTTTCTTTGGCCTTATCAGCCATATACCTACTATTCTTGGAAGTCAATAAATCATATGCATCACTTAGCTCGCTATACTTGCTTTGTAAAGTAGTAAGTGCAATTCCGTTCTGAACAGAGTCGTTTCTCATTTCAGAAATTTGAGATTTTAAGGAAATAATAGTTCCTTCTTGCTCCTCAATAGTTCCGTTAAGTTGCAACACTTTTTTCTCCTGTGTAGTTAAAGCTGATTTAGTAGCGTCATGTTCCATAACTAAAGCATTATATATTTTTGGAGTTACACACGAGCTTAATACCAATAATAGTGTACTAATATAAAGAATTGACTTTTGCATAATTTAATGATTTTTAATCTGATATCAAAACTACAAAAAAGGAAGCTTAGTATTTTGTTCTTATTTTTACTTTTCAACAGCAATACTTTAACTACTAAACAAAAAAGCACACTAAAAAGTGTGCTTAATTTATCTTAGTATTCTAATGCCCAATACCCTTCCACCCAAAAGAACCCTCTAGGGCTTATTTCCCAAAATCCAGGTACCCACATATGATTTCGTTTAACTCTTTTCCATCTTGCTTTTTGCCAAGTATAGCTTCCGTAATAAACATTCCATTTCCAGTAACCCTCTACCCAAATATATCCAGTTCTATTATAAGTTGGTCTGTTTACAATTACTCTTGGTCTATTTGGCTTGCTAACAACTACTCTATTTCTGTTGGTTTTTACCCTAACATTTTGCCTGTTATTATGATGATTAGAGTGATTTCCTCTATTGGTTTTTACAACAACCTTCTTATTTGTCCTTCCTTTATTTGTTTTGACTCTTACTTGTGCGCTAGCTGATACTCCTACTAAAAAGAGGGCTATAAGTAGTAGTTTGCTAAAAATTGTCTTTTTCATGGCTATTGTTTTTAAGATTAGTATTTTTATGACTTTAAAATTGAATGAGAATTTAAAGATATGAAAAAAATTATAAATTACTTTTTGCAAGGATTATTATACATTGTACCTATAACGGTAACTTTGTATGTTGTAGTATGGACTTTCCAAAAAATTGATGGAATTCTACCATTTCAATTCCCTGGACTTGGTTTAATTATCATTATTTCATTAATCACAATTATTGGGTTTCTAGGATCGGCAGTTATTACTAGTCCTATCAATGCTTTTTTTCAAAATTTATTAAAAAGAGCTCCTTTACTTAAAACTATTTATTCATCAGTAAAGGATTTGATGAACACATTTGTTGGTAATAAAAAAGGGTTTTCTGAGCCCGTATTAGTTAAAATCTATGAGAACTCAACTATTGAAAGAATAG
This sequence comes from uncultured Flavobacteriales bacterium, assembly GCA_905478185.1. GTDB lineage: Bacteria > Bacteroidota > Bacteroidia > Flavobacteriales > BACL11 > UWMA-0277. The sequence goes on from CAJQHO010000007.1 coordinate 5,456, forward strand.
GATTTATTACTAATGAAGATGTAGAAACGCTTAATATTGCAAAAGGAAAAGTACTCGTTTATATGCCACACTCTTATGCAATTTCAGGACAATTATTTGTGGTAGAGAAAAAGAATGTATCCCCTATTGATAAATCCTCAGCAGAGATTATGAAACTTATAGTTTCTGGGGGGGTAACCGAAATTGACAATTAAAAACATAACATGAAAAAAATATTTTACTTACTAATAGCAATATTCATCATTATCCAAAGTTCAGCTCAAAACCCAGGGGACACCATAGTTGTGCAAACTTTTGATTATAATATGACATATGGAAGCGGGCCTTGGTCAGGAGGTGATAGGGATACTATTGCTCATTTCCCAAATGACCCTAATCTAACCTTTGAAAAAATTATATTATCCTATAATATGAGATGTAAGGATAATGTGGTAAATACAAACGGACAATCAAATAGCATAGGTTGTGGAGCTTGGGACTATTCTTGTCATACTTATATTCATGATTCAACAAGAATTGATTCTATTTTATCTTATCAATCAAGTCATACTGTTTCATCTTTTTCTGGAAGCGTTTATAATTATTCTTTAAATCCGGTTTATAATTTTTATCAATACCAACAGCAAACTGCTATAATAAATTCAATAGTTTCGGAAGACACTATTCAGATAGGAAATGGTGCAGATTCCCTTGATTTTGTAATTGCAACAGAGCAAAATTCTCATAAGTCTCAGTTTTTGTACAAAGCAAATGAATTGATTGCTTTAGGATTAATAAATGACACAATCAATGCGCTTTCATTTAATGTGCTTAGCAATACTCAGGCAGCAAATTTCTTAACAATAAAATTAAAGCATACTGCCGACAGCATATTAAGTAATGTAAATCCTCATCTAAATGGATTTACGGAAGTTTATAATGCAAATACAATTCTTAATAATGGTGTTAACCGATTCCAATTTATTCATGACTTTGTTTGGGATTCAGTGTCTAATATAATAGTTGAATTCTCAATAACAAATTCAACTGCTGTAGGTACAAGCTTAATTGAAGGAGAACAAACAAATGATAACTTAGGATTGTTTTCAAATGACGCAAATTATATTACTGTAAATTCTGCTGAAAGTATTGATTTACCGGTTGCTGCAATGAGCAATATATCTGATGAGGTTACAGTTTCATTTTGGATTAATGGGAACGAGAATGTAATGCCTCAGAATACTACAATATTGGAAGCTTATGATGCAAATAATTACAGAACGTTAAATATCCACTTTCCTTGGAGTAATGGCAGGATGTATTGGGACTGTGGGAATAGCGGGACTACATCTTATGATAGAATTGACAAAGCAGCATCATTAAGTGAATATACAGATGGATGGAGTCATTGGGCATTTACAAAAAATGCAAATACCGGAGATTTAAAAATATACAGAAATGGTGTATTATGGCATTCAGGAACTGGTTTTACAAGAACAATAGATATAGCAACATTAAAATTAGCAAGTCAGGGTAATTCTAACGGATATTTTTGGGATGGACACATAAAAGAGTTAAGAATATTTGACAAAGAACTATCTATGTCAACTATAAGCGAATGGTTAAATAAACGAATTGATAGTTCACATCCTGATTATACAAATTTAGTTGCTCATTATCCTTTAAATGAGGGTCAAGGGACAACATCTTTAGACAATACAACAAGTCAACAAATTGCAACTTTTAGTGGAAATGTTAATTGGGGCTATACTAGAGGAGATGAAATAGGTCAATTTTTTACAGAAGTAAATTCTCGACCAAATATTAACTTTTACCAGGGCCAGTATTCTTTAACTATTAATACTGATGCAATATTAGATTCATTAATTGCTAGCGCAAATACTGTTACGCAATATGCAATAGAGCCCAATTATGGAACTTTACAAAATGATAGTATTGCTACTGTTTCTACTAACACTTATTGGGAGGCATTGTCTTATTTATTTGATGGAAATGGAAATGTGTTAAGTGTAGATACAACAAACATTGATGGGTCAATTTCTATTACTGATTTAATCTATTATAAACGTTACCCAATGGCTTTTCAAATCATGTCATTTGTCACTCCATATGGTGCATATCTGGATTTAGGGATTGAAGGTAAAACATGGTATTTTGATGTTACCGATTACGCTCCAGTTTTAAAAGGAAATAAGCAAATCACAATGGGTGGTGGTGGACAATGGCAAGAAGATATGGATATTAAATTTTTATTTATTGTTGGGACACCTACTAGAGATGTATTAGAAATGCAACAAATATGGAGGCCGCAATCAAAAGGGTATGGATCAATTATTGATGATAATGCTTTCGAGCCAAGAGATGTATTAATGCATCCCAATGCAACTGCCTATAAGATAAGAACTACAATAACAGGACATGGTCAAGAAGGTGAATTTATACCTCAGAATCATACAATCAATATTGATGGGGGTTCGGTTGATTATACTTGGCAAGTTTGGACTGAGTGTGCTGAAAACCCAATTTTTCCACAAGGTGGAACTTGGATTTATGATAGAGCTGGCTGGTGCCCTGGACAAGCATCTGATCTAAGAGAAGATGATATTACTTCATTAGTCACACCAGGTCAAATACATAATATAGATTATGGGATTGTTAGCGCCACTGGGGCTTCTAATTATTGGGTAAGTTCCCAGCTAGTTAGTTATGATGAAACAAATTTTACTTTAGATGCTGCTATAGTTGACATTTTATCCCCTACTAATAAAGTAAATTATCAGAAAGCAAACCCTATTTGCTCAAAACCAGAAATTACTATCCAGAATACAGGGAGTACTCCTATAACATCATTAACAATTGAGTATTGGATTAATAATGCTCCTTCTAAAGAATCATTTACATGGACGGGAATCCTTTCTTTCCTCCAAAAGGAGACTATAAAGCTCCCGGATCCAAGCTCTTTATGGGATAACATGACTATTAATAATAACTCATTTCATGTTGAAATAATAAATAGTAATGGAGGGGCAGATCAGTATATTCATAATAACAAAATGAGTTCAACTTTTGACCCTACACCTATTTATCCTAATACTTTTGCGTTATGGTTTCAAACTAATAGTGGAGTAATTAATACCTTTACTCAAATCTCAGAGTCATCATGGGAATTCTTTGATAATGATGGAAGTTCAATATATGCTAGTGGTGATTTAATCTCAAACACACAATATAGAGATACACTAACTTTTCCTGATGGATGTTATACTTTTAAAGTAGCAGATACTGATGATGATGGTTTAGACTTTTGGGCTAATAATGACGGAGGAGGGATGGCACGCTTTCGTGAGCTTGGAGCAGGTTGGTTAAAAGCCTTTGAAGGCGATTTTGGAAGGTTTATTCATCATGAGTTCAGAACAGAAGATGTATTGTCAAGTTCTGAAATAAAAACTAAAAATATTAAGGTCTATCCAAATCCTGCAATTAATGAGATTGCAGTTATTGGAAATTTAACAAATTCATCAGAACTCATTTTAACTGATAATATTGGAAGAATTGTAAGTATTACCGAAATTGAGAGGAATAAAACTACACATAAGATTAATATTAGTAATTTATCAAAAGGAATTTATTTCATCTCAGTTGACAATAATAAAATAATAAAAAAAATAGTAAAACAATAGATGAAATATTGCAATTCGTTAACCAATTATAGCAGGTTTAAATCAAGAGAAGTAAAAGTAGGAAATATCGGAATTGGCGGGAGTAATCCTATTCGAATTCAATCTATGACTACTACAGATACTATGGATACCATTGCAACTGTGGAGGAGTCTATAAGAATGATAGATGCGGGATGTGAGTTAGTTCGTATTACTGCTCCCTCAAAAAAAGATGCTCTCAACCTAAAAAACATAAAAGAGGAACTTGTAAAAAGAGGGTATAACACTCCAATAATTGCAGACATACACTACACGCCTAATGCAGCAGAAATTGCAGCTACAATTATTGAAAAGGTAAGAGTAAATCCTGGTAACTATGCTGATAAAAAGAAGTTTGAAAACATAGAATATACTGAAGTTACTTATAATGCTGAAATTGAAAGAATAAGAGAAAAGTTCACTCCACTTGTCCGTATTTGTAAAGAGAACGGAACCGCTATGCGAATTGGAACAAATCATGGCTCACTTTCTGATAGAATCCTTTCCAGATATGGAGACACTCCAAAAGGAATGGTGGAATCGGCAATGGAGTTTTTGCGTATTTGCCGTGATGAAGGTTATCATGAAATTATCCTTTCAATGAAAGCATCAAATACTAGAATAATGGTACAGGCCTACCGTTTATTAGTTGCTGAAATGATAAAAGACGGAATGGACTACCCTCTACATTTGGGAGTAACTGAGGCAGGAGAAGGAGAAGATGGAAGGATAAAATCGGCAGTGGGAATAGGTGCACTTTTAGCAGATGGAATTGGAGATACAATTAGAGTTTCATTAACAGAAGCACCAGAATTTGAAATCCCTGTTGCACAAAATTTGTTAAAGAATTTTAAAGGAATTGAGCAGCATGATTCTATTGAGAAAATAACAAAAAACCCGCTCCATTCTTTTGATTATAAAAGAAGAAAAACAAATGAAGTACTAAATATTGGTGGAGGGAATGTCCCTATTGTAATGGCAGATTTTTGCTTGAAAGAAAAAATTACTGCTGCATCCTTTTTTGCTTTGGGGTCTAACTATTCCGTCCCTCTGGATAAATGGAACCTTACCGATATGGCAGCCGATTATGTTTTTGTAGGCAACCATGATTTAGATTTTGAAGTACCAGGAACTTTGGGGGTTATTTACAACTATAAAAAATGGGTCGAGCATAAAAAAGGATATCCATTTTTAACAATAAATGACTATTTGGATGAGGAAGAAATCTCTGAAAAACTGAATATTGTTTATGTTTGTCTTTCGGATTTATGTGAAGAGCTCTTTGCTAAATTAAAAACAGATTCAACAGCTGTTTTAATGATAGATACTTATAATGAAAATGGGCTTGCCGAGCAAAGGAAACTCTTTACTGAACTAATGAATAACGGAATTAAAACTCCAGTGATTATCGGTAGAGCTTATGGTGATTTATCAGAAGAACAATTGCAACTTTCAGCAAGTTCTGATTTAGGGGCTTTACTTTTAGATGGATTGGGAGATGGAATATTTATTGCTGCAGAAAATTGCGGCTCCTATCAGTCGATAAATTCACTAGCATTCGGAATATTGCAAGCCAGTAGAACAAGAATTTCCAAAACAGAATATATTTCTTGTCCTAGTTGTGGGAGAACTCTTTTTGATTTACAAGAAACAACTGCAAAAATCAGAAAAGAAACTGACCATCTGAAAGGAGTTAAAATTGGAATAATGGGTTGTATAGTAAACGGACCTGGAGAAATGGCAGATGCCGACTATGGGTATGTAGGTACTGGAAAGGGTAAGATTACGCTTTACAAAGAACAAACAGTAGTCGAGAAAAACATAGCTGAAGAAAAAGCTGTAACAGCCTTAATTGACCTTATAAAAGAACATGGAGATTGGGTAGAAAGAAAATAAGAACCTAAGACAATATACCTTTTGCATTTTCGTATTTAGAGTTGTTATTTTAATAAAATTTAATCAATTAAGCTAGTAAATATATTTTTAGGTACTTTGCTTTGCATAGTACTATATTTTATTACTTTTACACCCCAACAAAGCAATTATATATGATCAACATTACTAACCTTCACAAATCCTACAAAATAGGTAAGAATTCCCTACATGTATTAAAGGGAATTGATTTTATAGTAGCTGAAGGAGAATTGGTAGCCATTATGGGTTCTTCAGGTTCAGGAAAATCAACCCTACTAAATATTATTGGCATGTTGGATGTTGCCAATGAAGGAAGCTACACACTTGATGGCGTTCCTATTAAAAACTTAGATGAGACAAAAGCAGCAAAATATCGTAGTAAATTTTTAGGTTTTATCTTTCAGTCCTTTAACTTAATCAATTATAAAACTGCTTTGGAAAATGTTGCTTTACCCTTATATTACCAAGGCAAAAAAAGAGAAGAAAGGCAAGAAAAAGCACTCAACTACTTGGATAATGTCGGCTTAAAAGAATGGGCAACTCATTTGCCTAGCGAACTTTCAGGAGGTCAAAAACAAAGAGTAGCAATCGCCCGTGCTTTAGTAAGTGAACCTAAAGTACTATTGGCTGATGAGCCAACTGGAGCCTTGGATTCTACCACTTCTAGTGAAGTAATGGCTTTAATTCAAGAAATCAATAATCAAGGAAAAACAATTTTGGTAGTTACCCATGAAGAGGATATTGCAAAGATGTGCAAACGCATTGTTCGCTTAAAGGATGGCGTAATTGTAGAGGATACATTAGTCAGCCAAATAGCTGCCATATAAACTATGTTTAACAGAGATAATTGGATAGAAATTTTCGATACCATTCGTAAAAACAAGTTAAGAACTTTCTTGTCTGGATTTACGGTTGCGCTAGGAATCTTTATTTTTATTATTCTTTTTGGTTTTGGGAATGGCTTAAGCAATACTTTTCAAAAATTCTTTAATGATGACAATGTAAACAGCATGTTTATTTTTCCTGGGTCAACAACTGAACCTTTCAAGGGATATGAATCTGGGAGAAGAATTAAGTTTGACAATGCCGACTTAAAAGCCATTACCGATAATTTTGATAATTATTTGGAAAGCATAAGCCCCCGAATTTATGATAATGCAACTGTAAAATACAAAGACAAAAGCAATAACTATTCCATAAGAGCCGTAAGTCCTTCTCATCAATATAATGAAATGACGATAATGATGCAAGGGCGTTTTTTGCATGAAGATGATATCAGCCATAAAAAGCGACATGCCGTTATTGGTCGCTTAGTTGCACAAGATTTGTTTAAAAATGAAGACCCTATTGGCAAGTATATTGATGGAAGTGGACATACTTGGAAGGTAATTGGTGTTTTTCAAGATGATGGAGGGGACGGAGAAGAACGACTGATTTATATTCCCTATACAAGCTTACAAAAAATAAAGAAAAACACAGATGAAATTGATCAGATTATCCTAAGCTATAAACCTGAAATTGGCTATGAAGGGGCTGTAGAATTTGAGCAGAAATTGGAGAAATTCCTAAAAAGCAGAAAGGATATCGACCCTAAAGATAGAGGAGGAGTTTACATCAGAAATGTAGCCGACAACCTCAAAGAAAATCAGCAATTTGCTAGCGTTTTACAACTCATTATCACCTTTATTGGTATCGGGACTTTAATCGCAGGGATTATCGGGATAAGTAATATCATGGTATTTGTAGTGAAAGAACGAACCAAAGAATTAGGAATACGGAAAGCAATTGGAGCAAGCCCAAGAAGCATTATCGCTATGATATTACAAGAAGCTATTTTCATCACTACTTTATCAGGTTATTTTGGGCTTATTGCAGGCATTGCAACCTTGAGCTTAATTGGCGATACACTTGAAAAAGATTATTTTATCACCAATCCTTATATTGATATTTCAACTGCTATTGGTGCTACTATCATCCTCATTCTGTTTGGGGCATTAGCAGGCTATATTCCTGCCAGAAGAGCTGCCAAAATAAAACCAATTGTTGCCTTAAGAGACGAATAAATGAAAACACTATTTGATAAAGATACTTGGCAAGAAATATTCAGCTCTATTGGGCAGAATAAAGTCCGCACCATCATTACCGTTATTGGGGTGTTATGGGGGATCTTTTTATACATTGTTTTATCAGGTGCAGCCAAAGGAATTGATAATGGTTTTGAGCGTCAATTTGAACGCATATCTTCCAATAGTTTATTTGTATGGGGGGAGGTAACTTCTGTCCCTTATAATGGATTTAAAACAGGAAGGCAAATTAGATTAAAATTAAGTGATGTTGAGACTTTAAAAAACAAAATCCAAGAGATACAATATATTGCCCCTAGAAATGTAAGCGGGTTATGGGGAACTTCTGGAGGAAAGATTGTTCATGGTCAAAAAACAGGAACATATAATGTCTATGGAGATTACCCAGTATTTACAACAATTACAACTAAAAACATATATGATGGAGGTAGATTCATAAATGAATCAGATATAACATTTAACAGAAAAGTATGTGTAATTGGAGAAAGAACAAGGCAAGAATTATTTGAAGAGGATGAAAATCCAATAGGTGAATTCATCCGCATAAATAATATTTATTTTAAAGTTGTGGGTATACATAAATATGTTGTTGAAGGGGGTATGGCAGATGATGGTGATATTCATATTCCTTTCTCAACTTATAAGAAACTCTATAATAGTGGAGAACATGTTCATTTTTTAATAGTTGCCGCTTTTGATGATGCTGATATTGTAAAGGTAGAACAAGATATTAGAACTGTTCTGAAAGATAGGCATAATATAAGCCCTGCTGATATGCGTGCAATTGGTGGATTTAATTTAGGGGAAATGTTTAAGCAAATTACTAAATTTGCTTCAGGGATGACCTTCCTATCCTTAATTATTGGACTTGCTACTATATTAGGAGGAATAATCGGTATTGGAAACATCTTACTTATATCAGTAAAAGAACGCACCAAAGAGATAGGAATTAGGCGTGCTATCGGAGCCACACCAAAAGAAATCAGAATACAAATTATTTTAGAATCTGTATTTTTAACCATTATTGCAGGAATAATTGGCATTATCCTAGGAGCTTTAGTCCTATCAGGCATTAATGCCGCCACTAAAGATATGACAGACTATCCCTTTACCAACCCAACCGTACCTATTCCTTATATATTAGGGGCTTTGTTTTTAATGGTTGTACTGGGGACATTAATAGGGCTCATTCCTGCACATAGAGCGATAAGCATAAAACCTATTGACGCATTAAGAGAAGAATAATAAACAACTAGAAAACAACAAAAAAATAATATAAATATGAAAAAGAAAATCGGAATAACACTTTTATTTTTTGGCATTGTATACGCAAGCGCCTTCTTTATAAAATCCAATAGTAAATCATTAATTGATTATGAAACCACTACCCTTATAGTAGCTACTATTGAAAATAAAATAGTGGCTACAGGAAAAGTAGTTCCTGAAGATGAGGTAGAGATAAAACCTCAAATTGCTGGTATTATCGAAAAAATAATAGTGCAAGAGGGGGAGCAAGTTAAGGCAGGGGATTTACTAGCCATCATTAAAGTTGTGCCTAACGAACAAAGCCTGAACAATGCCCAAGGTCGAGTAAAAAATTCGGAATATATTTTAACAAATATGCAGTCAGAATTTGATAGAAACAAAACTTTGTATTCAAAAGGAATTATCTCAGAAAAAGAATATAATAGCATTGAACTGAAATACAATCAATCGGTACAGGATTTGGAAAATGCAAAAATTGATTTGCAAATTATCAAACTAGGCTCGGCAGGAGGCTCCAGTATAGCCAATACGAATATTCGTGCAACAGTAACAGGTACCGTGCTTGAAATTCCAGTAAAAAAAGGAGACCAAGTTATCCAGGCCAATACCTTTAATGCTGGAACAACTATTGCTACTATTGCTAATTTAAACATCATGATTTTTGAAGGGAAAGTAGATGAAGCTGAAGTTGGAAAACTAAAACAAGACATGCCACTTGTAGTTACACTTGCCGCTATTGAGGATAAAGAATATGCTGCAAAACTAAAGTTTATTGCTCCAAAAGGAATAGAAGAAGGAGGTGCTGTTCAGTTCAAAATTGAAGGGGAAGTTTACTTGGATGATGAATATTTTGTACGAGCAGGATACAGTGCTAATGCATCAATAGTAACGGAAAGAAGAGACAGTGTAATTGCAATAAGTGAGGCGCTTTTGCAATACGACCTAAAAACCAAAGAGCCTTATGTTGAGGTTGAAATTGGAGAGCAAGAATTTGAAAAACGAGACATTGAATTAGGCTTATCTGATGGCGTAAATGCTGAGGTATTTTCAGGCGTTACAAAAGAAGATAAAATAAAAATTTGGAACAAAACAGAAGCTGAAAAAAGAGGTGTCGAACAGGTTAAACTACCATAATAAGAATAATATGAAAATAGTTAATTTAATAATTCTCTTTACATCACTTTCTATATCTATGCAAGGACAAGAAGTGTGGACATTGGAACAATGTATAAAACGAGCAATTGAAAAAAATATATCCATTAAGCAATCACAGGCTGATTTAAAAAGTACAGCTCTAGGGAAAACAACTGCTATTGCTAACTTTTTACCAAGCCTTAATTTAGGAAGTTCCCACTCTTGGAATGTTGGGCTTAACCAAAATATTACAACAGGTATTTTGGAAAATATGACAACACGTTCAGCTTCAATGAACGCAAATGTAGGGATTGATTTATTCAATGGTTTGCAAAACATACAGCAATTATACCGAGCAAACCTCAGCATTTTAGCGAGCCAATATCAATTGGCGGATATGAAGGAAAACATCTCCTTATTGGTAGCTAACTCTTATTTGCAAATCCTGTTTAACCGAGAAAGTTTGGGAGTACAACAATCACAGTTAAATGTAGCGAATGAGGAGTTAATTATTGCAGAGGAACGCCTAAAAACAGGAATCATCCCACAAGGAGATGTGCTGGAAATTGAAGCAAATGTTGCTACTATTGAACAAAATGTAGTGGTAGCCGAAAACAATTATCAGCTTTCAAAAATTGCTTTGGCGCAATTATTACTAATCCCTGATTTTAGCAATTTTGAAATTGCACAGGAAACAGCAATTACTCCTGTACCAGCAATACTAAGCACTAATGTAAATACCATTTACAGCAAGGCTGTTGCTAAACGAAATGATGTAAAATTGGCAGAAACTAATCTTAAAATTGCCAAGAAAGATTTAGCGATTTCTAGAGGTAGTATTCTACCCAAATTAAGTGGTTTTTATTCTTATAATTCAAGGATTCTTTTTGATGATCCAAGTGATATTTCACATCAATTAGACAGGAATGCAGGACAAAATTTTGGCTTGCAATTGTCTATTCCTATTTTTAATGGAATGGCAAACAATTCAAATATCAGAAGAAGTAAAATCAATATTCAAAAATCAACCTATGCTTTGGAGCAAGTAAAGTTGGATTTGGAAAATACAATTAACCAAGCCTATAATGATGCAAAAGGTTCTTTAAAAGCACATCAGGCGGCTGAAAAAACTTTGAAAGCGCGTAAATTAGCTTATCAGTATGCTAAGGAGCGCTTTGATAATGGAGGAATGAATACCTTTAATTTTTTACAAGCAGGGCAAAGGTATGAAGCTGCACAATCAGAATTGATAAAAACGAAATACAATTATATTTTCAAATTGAAAGTATTGGAATTTTACTTTGGAGAAGCTAGTTTGTAACTAAGTTAAGAAGAAAATAATTAAAGTGAAAAAATATATTTTCAATATAATTTTAGTTTTACTCAGTTTTTCAACTCACACTGCCCACTCATGCAGTATGTATAAAATAACTATTGGCGATAAAACAATGGTTGGTTGTAATGAAGATGCTTGGAGAAAAACTTCTAGAATTTGGTTTGAGAATGTAAGCGAAAAGGGAAATTATGGAGCTGCTTTTACTGGCTCTAGAGCAATAGGAAATAATCAGTTTGCTCCTCAGTCCGGCATGAATAATGTTGGACTTTCTTTTTCAAGACTAGTTGCTTACCACCCTAAAGAGGTTAAAATCCAATAGAAAAAAGAAAGGGTATTTCTAATCCTAGTTCTTACCTGAAAGATATTTTGCATAGTTGCAAAACAGTTCAAGAGGTACAACAATATATTGAGGAGTATGACCATAGCTTTTTCATAAATGATGTGTTTATTTATATTGACAAATCTGGAGGCTACCTTATTGTGGAGCCCTATAGCCTAAAAACAGGCAATAATTCTTATTATGTATTATCTAATTTCTGTCCATCAATTACTAATAATGAGGAAAGCAGGAGATTAGCGAAATATAGAAATGGGGAAGATTTTCTGAGAGAACATAAACTTGATACCACATTAGCATTTTGCACTTCACTTTCTAACACCATGCATGTTTGTAGAGCAAGAAATGGTGATGGGACATTACTTAGCTCAATTTGGGATTTAAAAGAAGGTGTAATTACTTTATATTTTTATCATGATTATAATTATTCTATTCAATATAGTTTAAATGAAGAGCTTATGAAGGGAGACCATATAATAAAAATTCCAAAATTATTTCCTGCTAATTCAGAATTTGAAAGATTGACTAATTACATAACGCCATTCAACACCCCTTTTATACGAATTTCATTATTTTTTATTGGTTGTTTTTTCTTCATGACATCATTATTCTTTTTCATAAATTTCTTATTTAAAAAACCATTAGAAAGCTATCGATATGTAAAACTGTACTATCCCTTATTAGGAATAATTATGACCTATTATATGTTTGTTTTAGCTACAAATATTGGTATCTATTACTTTAATGCTCCTTACAATCATTATAGTGATAAAATAATTAGTTTATCTTCATACATACCTTTTTTACTTTTAATAGTAATTATCCCTTTATTCAGTTATAATTTTAAAATTATAACTGAGAACTCTTGGAGTCTTATTTCAATCTTACTATTTACAGTAAATAATATTATCTATTCAATATTATTAGTAGCGTTTATTTATTGGGGACTTTTTAGTGTCTTTAATTAGCCTTAGCTAATTTAAAGGCAGGAAAATTAACTCACCTTTATTTTAGCAGCAACTTCTTTCGCTTTTTCCACTAGTTCAGTAGTGTTTTCTGTTCCATATGCCAAGGCAACTGCCATTCTTCTGTAAGGGCGTGTAGTTGGTTTCCCGAAAATGCTAAAGGTTGTATTTGGGAATGTGGCCGCTTCATTTAATCCTGTTAAAATAGGGAAATCATTATTTTCTTTATTGGCCAATACTACAGCTGAAGCTCCATTCCTAACGAGTGGAATATCCAAAACAGGTATTCCTAATATCGCACGAGCGTGCAATTCAAATTCTGTAAAATCTTGTGTTCCAGCTAGGGTTACCATTCCAGTATCGTGTGGTCTTGGCGAAAGTTCAGAAAAATAAACTCCATCCTTTCCTATAAAGAATTCTACACCCCAAATACCACTACCACCAAGTGCTTTAGTTACTTTTTTGGCTATTTCTTCTGCTTCTTTTAAATGCACAGCATCCATAGCCATGGGCTGCCAACTTTCTTGATAATCCCCTCTCTCCTGCCTATGCCCAATTGGTGGGCAAAAAAGTGTATTACCATTATTCTGTGTAAGCGTTAAGAGTGTAATTTCATAATCAAAATCAATAAATGCCTCTACAATTACTTCCATCAAATCCCCTCTTGAACCTTTCAAAGCATAGTTCCATGCCTTTTCAATATCGGCTTCAGTTTTTATAACCGATTGTCCTTTTCCAGAAGAAGACATTAAGGGTTTTACCACACAAGGAATTCCTGTAAAATCGACTCCTTCTTTCAACTCTTGGTAAGAAGTAGCGTATTTGTATTTAGCCGTTTTTACTCCTAAATCAATAGCTGCCAAATCACGGATTGCTTTACGGTTCATGGTAAAGTTTGCCGCCTTTGCAGAAGGAATTACTGTAAATCCTTGCTTTTCATACTCATAAAATCGTTCAGTACGGATACTCTCAACTTCAGGAACAATAAAGTCAGGATGATGCTTGGCAACTATTCTGTCCAGCTCTGCCCCATCCAACATATTTATGACTTCAAATTCATGTGCCACTTGCATAGCAGGAGCGTTTTCATAATTGTCCACAGCAATAACATATTGCCCTAGCCTTTGCATAGCAATTACCACTTCCTTTCCTAACTCCCCAGAACCTAATAATAGTATCTTATTTCTCATTTAACTCCAAAGATTTGTTGGGTAAACACCATCAGCAATGCACTTAGTAATTGCAGCAACTGCCATTGGTTTATCTTCTTTGTAAGTTACCCCAAACCAATTATCATCAGTAGGAATTACACGCACAGCCATTTGCTTACTTACAATCATATCCGTAACAATATTCGGTATGTAGTATTCAGCAGTTGGGTTAGTGGGATTTGCCCTCATAAAATCATGCAATCCTTTTTCTATCTCATCAAAAATAGAAGGATGGAAACCCCAATAGTTCATTGATACTGGCACATTTTTATCTACTGTACCAAGTGGTAAATCATCATCAATATTATAATTAACGACTCCATTCTGTGCAGCAATCTTTGTTCTTTCTATCACCTCAACAAGATTATTATCAGCATCTACTTGGCACACTCCTCTGTTTACTGTACCGTGCTCGGATAAAGTATTATGTAAAGTATAACCCACCATTGCCATTAATGATGGCGAACAATCCTTAGTTAAGAAATCAGCAATTAATTGGAACGATCCTGCACCATAATAATCATCAGCATTAATTACGGCAAAGGGTTCGTTTATCACATCCTTAGCTACTAGTACTGCATGTGATGTCCCCCAAGGTTTTGTGCGCTCAATAGTAGTAATTCCTTCCACTTTTACATTTACAGGCTGATACACATATTCAATAGCGATTTTATCAGCAAACTTATCAAAGCGAGTACGAAATGCCTCATCAAACTCTCTTCTGATAACAAATACTATCTTTCCAAATTCTGAATTGATGGCATCATAAATTGAATACTCGATAATTGGCTCTTCATTTGGGCCTATTCCATCTATTTGTTTCAATCCACCATATCGGCTTCCCATTCCTGCTGCTAAAATTAATAATGTTGGCTTCATTTTTATCTTTATATATTATTTAAAAACATTTTTGAAATATACTTTCCTAGTATATCATATTCTATATTTACTACTGTGCCTTCTTTAAACTCATGAAAGTTTGTATGCTCATGCGTATAAGGAATAATGGCTACCGAAAAAGAAGTGCCCTTTGAGTTGACAACCGTAAGACTCACTCCATTCACACAAACTGATCCTTTTTCTACTGTCATACCCTGCGTTTGCTTGTGTTTAAAAGTATACACAAACGAACCTTTTTCTTCTTTAACTTCTACACACTTTGCCGTTTGGTCAACATGACCTTGTACCATGTGTCCGTCAAGCCTAGCCCCAACTTTTAGGCATCTTTCCATGTTTACTTTACTGCCAACTGCTAGTAAGCCAATATTGGATTTGTCTAAGGTTTCCTTAATTGCAGTAACCGTATATTCATCACCATTAATAGCAACTACAGTAAGGCAAACACCATTATGCGCTACACTTTGGTCAATCTTCAGTTCATTAGTAATAGTTGACGTTAAAGTAATATGGACATTACTCCCTTCATTTTCCACTTTTACTACCTCAGCTATTAGTTCTATTATTCCTGTAAACATATTAATAGTCAATTAATTGTTCTTCCATTTCTGGCATTTCTCTTTCCACATAATGCTGAGTTCTTAGTTGTGGCTCAAAGCCTGCTTCCTTTATACATTCCTGTATGCTATTAGCCGTAAACCTATGGGGTGCTCCTGCAGCCGAAACTACATTTTCCTCAATCATGATTGATCCCATATCGTTTGCCCCTCCGTGCAAAGTAAGTTGTGCAGTATCTGCCCCAACAGTAAGCCATGAAGTTTGAATATTTTTAATATTCGGCAACATAATTCTACAAATAGCAATCATGCGCATATATTCATCTGCTGAAGTTTCATTATTAATTCCCTTAACTCTTTGCAAAAGCGTTCCATCATCCATAAATGGCCAAGGGATAAAGACTAAAAATCCATTTTCTCCTTCAGGTTTTTGAGCTTGCACCTCTCTTATTCTCACCAAATGATCAAAGCGTTCTTCTATCGTTTCAATATGGCCAAACATCATAGTTGCTGATGTGGTTAGCCCTACTTTATGTGCCACTTTCATTACATCCAGCCACTCTTGCCCAGTACATTTTCCTTTGGAAATTAAACGCCTTACTCTATCGCTTAAAATTTCTGCCCCTGCTCCTGGCATACTGTCCATTCCTGCTGCTTTTAACTCAGTTAACGCATGCAAATGTGTGTGTCCGCCAATTTTACAAATGTGCGCTACTTCAGGTGGCCCAAGTGCGTGTAGTTTTATACTTGGATAAAGGACTTTTAAATCACGGAATAGTTTTGTATAATAATCCAATCCTAACCCTGGGTGATGCCCTCCTTGTAACAACAACTGATCTCCACCAAATTTTATAGTTTCTTCAATTTTTGTTTTATAGGTTTCTAAGTCCGTTACATATACCTCCTCATGTTTAGGATGACGGAAAAAATTACAAAACTTACAGTTTGCAGTACAGGCATTAGTCGTGTTTACATTACGGTCAATCTGCCATGTAACCACATTACCAGGCACTTGCATTTGCCTTAGTTCATTTGCTGTCCACATCAAGTCGGCAGTAGGTACATTTTTATATAAAAACTGTCCCTCTTCTGCCGTTAAAAATTCTTTTTTCAATGCCCTTTCAAGCAATAGCTTACTATCCATAAAATTACTTAGTTTTGTGAGTTCAAAATTACACAATATTATGAAGACTACAATTAAAATCAATCCAACAAAAAATGAAGAAGGTATTTTCACTGAAAATATAATTATTTTTCATGCTTCTAAATCTTCTTCTAGTGACTTATTTCTTAATGATGATGAAAAAGAATATGTCCAAAAACAAATTAAAGATGACAAAACAATTGTAAGTATTAATCAATTAGTGCGTTTTGTTCATATAGTTAATATTAAGGATGAAAAAGACACAAACAAAGCTGCTGAAGATATCAGATTGCTTGGGGATAAATTACAAGCATTAGTAAAGGACGAAACTACTGTTCATGTTCTTTTTACTATTGAAGATAAAGAAAAAGCATTATTGCTTACTGAAGGATTAGCATTAGCTAATTATACTTTTACAAAACACAAAACAGATCCTAAGCCTAATAAATTAGAAAACATCTACCTATCAAATCATGATGAGATTAAGGAGGATGTTGCAGAAATAGAAAACACTATTGATTCAGTTTACCTTACAAGAGATTTAATTAATGAACCATTCTCTCACCTTACCGCTAAGGAGCTTGCTGAGTCTGCTTTTGAATCAGGAAAAGAACACGGAATGAAGGTTACTGTTTTCAATAAAAAGAAGATAGAATCTTTAAAAATGGGAGGGCTTTTGGCAGTAAACAAAGGAAGTATTGATGAGCCAACCTTTACTATTATGGAATGGAATCCAAAGAATGCAACTAACAAACAACCTATTGTTTTAGTAGGTAAAGGAATTGTATATGATACTGGAGGGCTTAGCTTAAAACCAACAGCCAACTCTATGGATTTAATGAAAACGGATATGGGAGGTGCAGGTACCGTAATTGGAGCCATGAATGCAATTGCTGCCAATAAATTAGATAAATATGTTGTTGCTTTAGTTCCTGCAACTGACAACCGACCTTCAGGAAATGCTTATGCACCTGGTGATGTAATTACTATGCATGACGGAACAACTGTAGAGGTATTAAATACAGATGCTGAAGGGAGATTAGTGCTTGCTGATGCACTGAGTTTTGCAAAAAAATACAAACCTGAATTAGTTATTGATTTAGCAACCTTAACAGGAGCAGCAGCAGCTGCAATTGGGCATTACGGAATTGTAAGCATGCAACAAGGAGCTGAAAAGGAACACAAAAATTTAAAAAAGATTGGAGGCGAAACTCACGAGCGATTAGCAGAAATGCCATTTTGGTCGGATTATGATGAGCTTATAAAATCGGATGTTGCAGATATTAAGAACTTAGGAGGGCCAGCTGGTGGCGCTATTACAGCAGGAAAATTCCTAGCTCATTTTATTGATTATCCTTGGATTCATTTGGATATTGCAGGGCCTACTTTTGTAAAAGCTAAATATGGCTACAGAGGAAAAGGAGCGACAGGAATGGGAGTGAGATTATTGTACCAATTCATTAAAAACAGAGCATAATGTCAAAAATTAAGGTTGGAATTTCAATAGGTGATTTAAACGGAATTGGTTTAGAAACTATCATCAAAACCTTTAAAGATAAAAGGATGTTAGATTTTTGCACTCCAATTGTATTTGGCTCATCAAAAGTTGTAGCAAAACATAAAAAGGCAATTGAAATAAACGATTTTAATTTTAATATCATTAATAAAATTGAAGATGCAAAACCACATAAAGCAAATCTTGTAAATATTTGGAATGATGATGTGGAAGTAAAGTTTGGAGAAGCAACTACTGTTAGTGGTGAAAAGTCCTTTGAATCAATCAAAAAAGCAGCAGAAGAATTAAAAGAAGGAAAGATTGATGTGCTAGTAACTGCTCCCATAAATAAAGCTTCTATACAAGAGGAAGTAAGAAGTTTTATTGGGCATACTGAGTTTTTACAAGGCAACTTTGAAGGCGAATCATTAATGCTAATGGTTAGCGAACTTATGCGCATTGCATTTGTAACAGGACATGTGCCATTAACTGATGTAAAAAAACACATTACTGCTGATAATATCATTAAAAAAACGCAATTATTAAATACTTCCTTAATTCAAGATTTTGGAATTAGAAAACCCAAAATTGCAATACTAGGCTTAAACCCTCATGCTGGAGAAGAAGGGTTGTTGGGGGCTGAAGAAAACGAGACTATCACTCCAACAGTAAAAAAATTAAAAAAGGAGGGTATAATGGCTTTTGGACCTTATCCTGCTGATAGTTTTTTTAATAATAATAACTTAAAAAACTTTGATGGAATTTTATCCATGTATCATGACCAAGGATTAACAGCATTTAAAACACTCTCATTTGATGAGGGAATTAACTTTACTGCCGGATTAAATGTTGTGCGAACATCACCAGTTCATGGAACAGCTTATGATGTTGCTGGAAAAGGAAATGCTAACGAAAGATCATTCCGTGAAGCTGTATTTTTAGCGTGTGAAATTTATAAAAAAAGAGCAGAGTTTAAACAGTTAAATGAGAATACATTAGGTTTTAAAAGCAAAAAGTAAACTTAATACGCTAAGTGCGAATAAATTTGTATCTTTGCAGCCCTTTAAAATTCAGGAGAATGAATGATTTTATAATAAAATTAGGAGCTCTTACCAATGGTATAAACTCTTTTTCTTTTGACATTAAAGACCAGTTCTTTGAAGCATTTACATTGTCAGATGTTGAACATGCAGATATTATTGCTACAGCTTTACTAGATAAAGATGGTGATAAACTTGGATTAAAACTTAGAATTGATGGAAAAATAAACAATCAGCTTTGCGATATTTGCACTGAAGAACTTTCCATAGATATTACTGCTGAAGCTGATGTTGTTTTAAAAATTACAGATGAAGATTTACACTCAACTGATGAAATTTTTTACATCAAAAAGAGTGAAAACTCTCTTAATTTAAAGCAATTAATTTTTGAAATTATCATTTTAAATTTACCCAACAAACGACAACATCCTTTTGATGAAGAGGGAAACAGTACATGCAATGAGGAAATGGTAGATTTAGTAAATAAATATACAGAAGTAGAAGAAAAGTCGTCAGATCCTAGATGGGACGCATTAAAAGATTTAAAAATAAAATAGTAAAAGAAAGAAAATGGCACATCCAAAAAGAAAAATTTCTAAGACTAGAAGAGATAAAAGAAGAACACATTATAAAGCATCTGCTACAACAATGTATTCATGCCCTAACTGTAGTACTCCAGTACAATATCACAGAGTTTGTGAAGAGTGCGGTACATATAGAGGGAAACAAGCAATAGAAAAACAAGTATCTTTATAATTCTTTAATAGAATTTTGTAGTTTTATCGTTTTAAAAACTACAATCTATTTATGAGAATCGGTATAGATATTATGGGAGGAGATTATGCTCCTCAAAAAACTGTTCATGGAGCAATTCTTGCTCTAAATGAACTCCCAAAAGATACCACAGTAGTTTTATTTGGTAAAGAATCTCAGATTCTTGGTGAGTTAAAACAACATAGCGTTAGTGCAGATAAATTTGGAATAATTGACTGTTCTGAGGTAATTGATATGGGAGAACATCCTACAAAAGCATTCAAGTCAAAACCCAATTCTTCAATAGCAAAAGGGTTCCAATATTTAGCTTTAGGTAAAATTGATGGCTTTGCATCAGCAGGAAATACTGGAGCAATGTTTGTTGGAGGATTTTATTCTGTGAAAGCAATTGAGGGTATTTTACGCCCAGCAATATCTACTTTAATTCCAAGAAATGATGGAGGAGTAACAGTTTTGCTTGATGTTGGTGCTAATGCAGATTGTAAACCTGATGTTTTGTATCAATTTGGTATTTTAGGATCTTTATTTTCAGAACATGTTTGTGGAATTAAAAAACCAAATGTTAGTCTTTTAAATCTAGGTGAGGAAAAAACAAAAGGGAACATGCTTACACAAGCTACTTACAGCATGATGGAAAATAATGCAGATTATCATTTTGCAGGCAACATTGAGGGTAGAGATATTTTTGATTCAGAATCGGATGTAATTGTTTGTGATGGTTTTACTGGAAATATAGTACTTAAAGAGGCTGAAGGAATCTTTTCAATCATGGAAAAGAGAGGATTACTAGACGATTACTTTAAGCGTTTCAATTATGAAAACTATGGGGGAACTCCTATCCTAGGATTAAATAAAACTGTTATTATTGGGCATGGAATTTCTAATGAAATTGCAATTAAAAATATGATTACACTTACTAAAGATGTTGTAGAAGCAGACTTAGCTAGTAAAATAAAAAACAACCTTAACTAATGGGAAAAATTAATGCTGCAATAACAGGTATTCAAGGCTATGTCCCTGAATATATACTGAACAATAAAGAGCTTGAAACAATGGTTGATACTAATGATGACTGGATTACATCAAGAACAGGCATTAAAGAGAGAAGAATATTAAAGGGGGAAGGAAAAGGAAGTTCTGACCTAGGGGCAAAAGCGGTAGAAGCACTTTTAGAAAAGACAAATACTTCAGCAGAAGATATTGATTTAATTATTTGTGCAACTGCAACTCCTGATATGGTTTTTCCTGCTACTGCTTGTATTATTGCTAATAAAGTAGGAGCTAAAAACGCATTTGCTTATGATTTAATGGCGGCATGTTCTGGCTTCTTATTTTCCCTAAGTACTGCGTCAAAGTTTATTGAAACAGGTACTTACAAAAAAGTAATTGTAGTTGGAGCGGATAAAATGTCATCCATTGTTGATTATACTGATAGATCAACATGTATTATTTTTGGTGATGGTGCTGGAGCTGTACTTTTAGAACCTACTGAAGATGGATTAGGAATTCAAGATGCAATACTAAGAACTGATGGTTCAGGCGGAGAATTTTTACACATGAAAGCTGGAGGTTCGGCAAAACCAGCTTCACATGCTACTGTTGATGCGAGAGAGCATTTTGTTTTTCAAGATGGACAAACTGTATTTAAAGCAGCTGTAAAATCAATGGCTGATGTTTCTGAAGAAATCATGCAAAGAAATAATTTAGCAGCTGATGATGTTGCTTGGTTAGTCCCTCATCAGGCAAATAAAAGAATAATTGATGCTACTGCAAGACGAATGGGAGTAGGTAACGAAAAAGTAATGTTGAATATTGAAAAATATGGAAACACCACTAATGGGACCATTCCATTATGCTTATGGGAATGGGAAAATCAATTAAATAAAGGAGATAATATAATCCTTGCTGCCTTTGGCGGAGGATTTACTTGGGGCTCAATTTTTATAAAATGGGCTTACGACTCAAAGAAATAATTACTTTTGTACTATAAATAAAATTAAAAAAATGGATTTAAAAGACATTCAAGAATTAATAAAATTTGTTGCTAAATCAGGAGCAACTGAAGTAGATTTAGAAATTGATAATGTGAAAATTTCAATTAAATCTCCAGCAAAAAAGAAAAGAGGTGAAGTTGATGAAGTTACTACTATTATCCAACAAGCACCTGCACAAGTTGTAGCAGCTTCACCTGTGGCAGCTCCAGTTGCAAAAACTGCAGCTCCTGCAGCTGATGATGAGTCAAACTACATTACAATAAAAGCTTCTATGATTGGGACTTTTTATCGTTCAGCTTCACCAGAGAATCCTCCATTTGCAGGAGTTGGTGACACTATTAAAGAAGGAGATACTATCTGCATTATTGAAGCAATGAAACTTTTCAATGAAATTGAATCTGAAGTATCAGGTAAGATTGTAAAAGTATTAGTTGATGATGCTTCTCCAATTGAATTTGATCAGCCATTATTCTTGGTTGATCCTTCATAATTACCTTAAAATAATTTTTTATGTTTAAGAAAATCCTAATAGCAAATAGAGGTGAAATTGCACTTAGAATTATCCGTACTTGTAAAGAGATGGGGATAAAAACAGTTGCCGTATACTCAACTGCTGATAAAGATAGTTTACATGTTCGTTTTGCTGATGAAGCCGTTTGTATTGGTCCTGCTGCAAGTTCAGAATCTTACCTAAAGATCCCAAATATTATTGCTGCTGCTGAAATAACAAATGCTGATGCTATCCATCCTGGCTATGGTTTTTTGGCTGAAAACTCTAATTTTTCAAAAATCTGTAGTGAGAATGAAATCAAATTTATTGGTGCTTCTCCTGAAATGATTGATGGAATGGGAGATAAAGCAAATGCAAAGGAAACCATGAAAAAAGCAGGTGTTTCTACAATTCCTGGTTCAGTTGGGATTATCCCTGATTTTAAAGCTTGTAAAAAACTAGCTGTTGAAGTTGGATACCCTGTAATGCTAAAAGCAACTGCCGGTGGTGGTGGGAAAGGTATGCGATTAGTTTGGGAGGCAGAGAACTTAGAAGAGGCTTGGAATAGTGCAAGGCAAGAATCAAAAGCTGCCTTTGGTAATGATGGTATGTACATGGAAAAATTCATTGAAGACCCTAGGCATATTGAAATCCAAATTATTGGAGATCACACAGGGAAAGCTGCTCACTTATCAGAAAGAGATTGTTCTATTCAAAGAAGACATCAAAAACTAGCTGAAGAAACACCTTCCCCTTTTATGACTAAAAAGTTAAGAAAAGAAATGGGAGAGGCTGCTATTAAAGCTGCTGAAGCTGTAAAATATGAAGGTGTAGGTACGGTTGAATTTCTTGTGGATAAACACAGAAAATTCTTCTTTATGGAAATGAATACTCGAATTCAAGTAGAGCATCCTATCACAGAGGAAGTTGTTGACTATGATTTAATTCGTGAGCAAATTAAAGTAGCTGCAGGCGTTAAAATTTCAGGCGAGAATTACGACCCACAATTACACGCAATTGAATGTAGAATTAATGCTGAGGACCCAGAAAATGACTTCAGACCTTGCCCCGGATTGATTACTAATTTTCATGCTCCAGGTGGACATGGAATTAGAATTGACACTCATGTATATGCAAATTATATGATTCCTCCATTTTATGATTCTATGATTGCTAAGGTAATTACTGTTGCCCAAACAAGAGAAGAAGCAATTGCAAAAATGGTTAGAGCTTTAGATGAATTCATTATTGAAGGAATTAAAACTACCATTCCTTTCCATCAAAAATTAATGAAAGATAAAGATTTTATTGCTGGAAACTATACCACAAAATTTATGGAAACATTTGAAATGTAATCTTACAAAATAATATAAAAAGCCCACTTAATTAAGTGGGCTTTTTATTGCTTCAATTTTTATACATTTATCGCATGAATGATTATTTGGTAGAATGTTGTGCAAACTCTATTCAATCTGCAATACAAGGAAAATTAGGTGGAGCAAATAGAATTGAACTCTGCACTAATTTAGAGGTTGGAGGAATGACTCCATCAAGAGAAGATATTGCAACATTAATGGAAAGGATTAATATTCCTATTCGAATACTAATTCGGCCTCACGCTAATAATTTTATGTATTCCAAGTCTGAATTATCACAGATAATTTCTGACATTCATTTTTGTAAAAAAATTGGAGTTGAAGGGGTTGTTATTGGCGCATTAAATATGAATGGTTCTGTCAATAAAGAACAAACTAAAGCAATGGTAAGAGCTGCAAAACCTATGAATGTTACTTTTCACAGGGCTTTTGATGATTGCCATAATTTACAACAAGATTTAGAAGATGTAATAGATTGCGGATGTGATACACTTTTAACTTGTGGACAACACAAGAATGTCACGGATGGAATTTCTAATTTGGAACAATTAATAAAGCTGGGAAATAAACGCATCACGATTTTAGCAGGAAGTGGTGTAAACCATACCAATACAGAGGCACTTTATAAAATTGGTATTCGTAATTTTCACCTTTCAGGCAGCAGAAAAAATCAGCAAGGAAAACTAGAAACTGATGTTCTACTTATTAAAGCTGTAATTGATAAACTGGCACAAATTGCATAAATATCTAATCATAGTATTGGTGATTTTTTCTGCTTGCAAAAAACAAGAAGAAACTATTTTATCACAAGAAATATCAGATTGGAAGTTTGAATATCAGGGAGATTGGCATCAAGCAGAAGTTCCTGGAAATAACTTTTTTGATTTATTAAAACACAACTTTATACCTGACCCATTTTATGGCACTAATGAAGACAGTATTCAATGGGTGTCCGAAAGAAATTGGCAGTACAAATCTCAATTTTCAGTACCTAAAAGTACTTTAGAAAATGAAAAACAATTGTTGGGTTTTAGTGGATTAGATACTTATGCAAAAGTCTATTTGAATGATTCGCTTATTCTTCAAGCCAATAATATGTTTCGAACTTGGGAGGTAGATGTAAGTGATATCCTGAAAAAAGACAATACGCTACTCATAAAATTTGATGCAGTATCAAAAATTGAAACTGAAAAGCAAACAACTTTAGGGTACAGTCTTGCTGGTGGTAAGAGAGTTTTTACACGAAAAGCAGGCTTTCATTACGGTTGGGATTGGGGAGCAAAAATATCCCCAACAGGAATTTGGCGAAAAGTAGAACTGCAAAGTTGGAGCGATTGCAAGATAAAAAATATTTATATTTCCCAAGATAATTTAACAGACACACTGGTCAGCTTAACAGCTAATATTGAAATAGAATCTTCAGTTGAAAAAGGAATTACGATTAAGGCTTATGATAAAGTTTGGGGAAATTTTAAACTGCAAAAAGGGAGTAATCAACTTTCTGTTATCATCCGTATTCCAAACCCTGAATTATGGTGGCCAAATGGCTATGGAGAGCAAAAATTATATGACATCAATATTTCTATATCAGATGAAAATAGGCTGCTTGATAGCCAAACAAAAAAAATTGGT
The DNA here is from genome assembly GCA_905478185.1 of uncultured Flavobacteriales bacterium. Taxonomy (GTDB): domain Bacteria; phylum Bacteroidota; class Bacteroidia; order Flavobacteriales; family BACL11; genus UWMA-0277. Next base: position 30,800 of record CAJQHO010000007.1, read on the forward strand.
TTACGAAAAATAGAATTAATTACTGAGCAAGATTCAGTAGGAGAAAGTTTTTATTTCAAAGTAAATGATAAACCTATTTTTATGAAAGGAGCCAATTATATTCCTCAGGATAATTTACAAAATAGAGTAACAAAAAAACATTATCGCAACTTGCTAAATGATGCAGTTAAAGCCAACATGAATATGATCAGGGTTTGGGGAGGAGGGATTTATGAAGAAGATATTTTCTATGATTTATGTGATTCGCTTGGGATTCTAGTTTGGCAAGATTTTATGTTTGCATGCGCTATGTACCCTTCTGACTATTTGTTTTTAGAAAATGTAAAAGAAGAAGCCATCCAAAGTGTAAAGCGTTTACGCCACCACCCTTCCATTGCACTTTGGTGTGGTAATAATGAAAATTCAGAAGGCTGGCACAGATGGGGTTGGCAAAATGCATTTACCCAAAAACAACAAGATAAAATTTGGGATGGATATCAGAAAGTATTTCAAGAGATGCTTCCAACTATAGTAGCTGAAAATTCTCAATCAGCCTACTGGGAAAGTTCTCCAAAATTTGGAAGAGGCAATCCAAAACATCAGTTTGAAGGGGATGCGCATTATTGGGGGGTTTGGCATGATGCAGAGCCCTTTGAAAATTTAGAAACGAAAGTACCTAGATTCATGAGTGAATTTGGCTTTCAATCTTTTCCTCAGCTTTCCACCATTGTCACTTTTGCTGATAGTTTGAATTGGGATTTAAATTCGGCTGTGATGCAAAAACATCAAAAACATCCAAGAGGAAATTCCCTTATTACTGAATATATGACAAGAGAATTTAATGTCCCAAAAGACTTTAGGAAGTTCGTTTATGCAAGTCAAATCCTACAAGCAAACGGCATGCGAATTGGCTTAGAATCTCACAGGAGAAATCAACCTTATTGTATGGGAACTTTGTATTGGCAACTGAACGATTGCTGGCCAGTAGCCTCATGGAGTAGTCGTGATTATTTTGGCAATTGGAAAGCCTTACAATATACCGCTCAAGATGCTTTTACTCAAATCTCTCTCTCTTTAGAAAAAACTGAAAAAAACAGTTTTAATATATGGGTCATATCAGATACTACAAATTGTACTGACACTTTGCTTATCAACACTTACTCCTTAAAAGGGGAAATATTGTCTAGCAGTAAACAATTTGTTAAAATTCAAGCCAAATCACAACTCATTGCTTCTGTTCCTTTTTGTAAAGATGACGAATTTATCATTTGTAAGCTAAAACAGCAAAAAGTACAATCAAAAGTTGGCTTTACAAAAGCAATTAAAAATTATGATTTTCCAAAACCAACTATTCAGTATCAATATAATGATAATAATCTAAAGCTCAGTACAGACGTGCCCACTTTTCAGCTTTATTTACATGGAGTAAAAGGAAATTTCTCTGATAATTTCTTTACCCTTTTGCCCGGAGAAGAAAAAATAATAGAGATTGAGACTTCAGGATTTAACCCAAATAATTTATTAATTTGGTCGCTATACGAATTGAACAAAAATTAAACTTATGTCAAACAGAAGAAATTTTATTAAAGGAGGGGTTTTAGGAGCGGTTGGAACAGCTATTTTTCCTAAATTAATTTCTGCCATAGCACAGAACTCAAATCCTAATTCTGAAGAAGGTCACCCAATGGTTATTTCTACTTGGAAACATGGAATGCCCGCCAATGTAGCTGCTATGGAAGTGCTGCAAAGCGGAGGCAAGGCAATTGATGCTGTTGAGGCTGGTGTAAAAATACCAGAAGCTGATCCGGAATCTATGTCGGTTGGATTAGGAGGATTGCCAGATAGAGATGGAAAAGTAACTCTTGACGCTTGCATTATGGATGAAACAGGAAATTGTGGTTCAGTTAGTTTTTTACAACATATAAAACACCCAATTTCTGTTGCCAGAAAAGTAATGGATGAGACACCTCATGTTATGTTATCAGGGGAAGGCGCATTACAATTTGCATTAGAACAAGGTTTTCCTAAAGAAGATTTATTAACTGAAAAAGCTGAAAAAAGATGGAGAGAATGGTTGAAAGAATCTGAATATAAACCAATAATAAATGTGGAAAACCATGATACTATTGGACTTTTAGCATTGGATAAAAAAGGTGATATTTCTGGGGCTTGCACTACATCAGGTCTTTCTTGGAAAATGCACGGTAGAGTTGGAGATTCGCCAGTAATTGGTGCAGGGATGTATGTTGATAATGAAGTTGGTGGTTGTTGCGCTACAGGAGTTGGGGAGGCCGTGCTTAAAACTTTAGGTTCTTTTTTAATTGTTGAGTTAATGCGACAAGGCGCTAGTCCTCAAGAAGCTTGTGAGGAAGGAATTGCTCGAATTGTAAAAAATCAAAATTATAAGGATATGCAAATTGGCTATTTGGCCATCAATAAAAAAGGAGAGCATGGTGCTTATGCTGTACATCCTTGGTTTAATTATGCTTTGCATCAAGGAGGTGAAAATCGAATGATAGATTCCTTGTCTTATTTGAAATAATGAAATATTGGCTATATATATTCTGTTTGTTGTTTTCTTGTACTGATCAAAAAGTACAAGAGGTAAATCTTATCCCCAAACCTCAAAAATTAGAGATAACTGATGGTGTATTCTCACTAAGTTATAACACAAATTTGATAGTTGACAGTCTATTTTATACTGAGTCAGACTACTTAAAAGAGATTCTCAATCTTGAATTAAAAGGGAACGGAAATACAATTGAATTATTAAAAAAAGAAGTATTACAAGAAGAAGAATTTTTTCTAAATATTTCAGAAGAAAAATTAAAAATAGAGGCGTCTACCCCTAAAGGAATAATGAGAGGGATACAAACTTTAAGACAGTTAATCACGACTAAAAAAGGAGTAGTAAAAACAACAATTCCTTGCTTAAAAATTCATGATTTTCCAAGATTTTCTTGGAGGGGATTGCTCCTAGATTGTTGCCGTCATTTTATGGACAAAGAATTTGTAATGCGCTATATTGATTTGTTGGCTTATCATAAAATGAATGTTTTGCATTGGCACCTTACAGAAGATCAAGGATGGAGAGTTGAAATTGAGAAATACCCAAAACTAACTGAAATTGGAGCTTGGCGCACGGAAAAAGATGGTAGTAAATATGGTGGATTTTACACCAAAGAAGACATCAAAGAAATTTTGGCTTATGCAAAAACAAGACATGTTACAGTTGTTCCAGAAATAGAATTCCCAGGACATTCGGTTGCTGCTATTGCCTCCTACCCTCATCTTTCTTGTTCAGGTGATAGCATAAATGTAGGTACTGATTGGGGTGTTTATAAAGATATTTACTGTGCGGGAAACGATACCGTTTTTGTTTTTATGGAAGATGTATTAACGGAGGTTATGGAATTATTCCCATCAAAATACATTCATATTGGAGGAGATGAAGCTCCAAAATACAGATGGGAACATTGCAGAAAATGCCAGCAAAGAATTACAGAAGAAGGACTGCATGATGCACATGAATTGCAATCCTATTTTATTACAAGAATTGAAAAATTCTTGAACGAAAACGGAAGACAACTTATTGGTTGGGATGAGATATTAGAGGGTGGTTTAGCTCCCTCAGCAACTGTGCAATCTTGGAGAGGAGAAGAAGGTGGAATTGCTGCAGCCAAAAGTGGACATGACGCTATTATGTCGCCAACTTCCCATTGTTATTTTGATTATGGACTAGATGCTACTGACCTAAAAGATGTCTATCATTATGAGCCTATTCCTGCAGAGTTAACAGAAGATGAAGCCAAACATATTTTGGGTGGAGAGTGTAATATGTGGAGCGAAAGAGCCCCGCAAGAATTAATTGATAGCAAAGTATTTCCAAGGATTTTAGCTATGAGTGAAGTGCTATGGAGTTCCTCCGAAAAAGATTATGATAATTTTTATTCTCGAGTACAAAAGCACTATCCTAAACTGGATGCACTAGGCGTAACTTATGGATTTGAAAGTGTGCCTATTACCTCAACAGTTGTTTTTAATGCCGATAGTTTTGCCGTTTCTCTTTTTAAAGGCAGCCCTGATATCCGTTTGGAATACAGCCTTAATAATGGTACTTGGCAAGACTATACTACTCCTTTTGGCGTAAATTCAACTAGCACTTTAAAGGCCAGAGGATTTAAAAACAAAAAGCCCTACGGAGAGTTTGAGCAGGAATTAATTAAACATATTGCTACTGGAAAGAAAGTCAATTATACTATACCTTACAACAAACATTACAAAGGAACAGGTGATAATAATTTGACAGATGGACTTTTGGGGAGTACAGAGAATTTCAGAGATGGTTATTACCAAGGATTCTCAGGAACTGATATGGAAGTGATTATTGATTTGGGTGAAATAAACACATTCTCAAAAATTAACACTGCCTTTTTTCAATACTATTTATCTTGGATAGTATTGCCAACTTCTGTGAGTTATGCAATTTCTGATGATGGAAAAAACTTTACCGAAATTGCAAACATTACCAATGAAATTCCTCTTATGAAAGAAGGAAAGTTTAAGCATACTTTTAATTTTGAAAAAGAAAATACAAAAGCAAAATACCTAAAAGTAAGTGCTAAAACAGTTGGAAAATTACCAAAAGAGCACCCTGCTGCTGGCTCAGATGCTTGGATTTTTGTGGATGAAATAATTATAAATTAAAAAAAATAACAATGAAAAAGTTACTACTTATATTACTTTGCTTGCCTATGATTGGGGTTGCCTCTTTTCCAATAATTACAGATACTAAAAAATGTGAAAGAACAACAGTTCCTTTAGATTATGATGTTAATCAAAAGACAGATAATGAAAATAGTAAAATAGAAATAATAAAGTCACCTTTAGAAAAAGATGGTTTTTGGAAGGTTATGCGCTGGTTACGTATAATCTTTATAATCTTGTTGTCCATTATTGTTATAGCATTAGTATTGGCTGATTTAAATTAATTTCAATAGATTAACGTAGAGAAAAGAATAGTTATAGAATAAATGAAAAAAATACTCCCTTTTATATTACTGCTTTTTATGGCTTGCCAGAAAGAGCCTAACTCTTTAACAACATATGTAAATCCTTTTATTGGTACAGGTGGTCATGGTCATACTTATCCAGGAGCAAGTGCTCCTTTTGGTATGGTACAGCTCAGCCCAGATAGTCGTTTGGAAGGTTGGGATGGTTGTGGCGGCTATCATTATTCAGATTCTATTATTTATGGTTTTTCGCATACGCACCTTAGTGGAACTGGTGTTTCGGACTATGGCGATATTTTACTAATACCAACTACGGGCGAACTGCTTTTAAATAATGGTGCTGCTGGTAATCCTGGATATAGTTCTACATTTTCCCATGAAAATGAAACTGCCACAGCAGGTTTTTATCAAGTCTTTTTAGAAAATTATAATGTGGATGTTGAACTAACTGCAAGTCAAAGAGCAGGCTTTCATAAATACACTTTCCCTGAAAATGAAGAAGCTCAGGTGGTACTAGATTTAGAACACAGAGACAGATTGTTGGATTATAAAATTGAATTGGTAGATAGCAATACACTACAAGGTATCCGCTATTCAGACAATTGGGCAAGAGTGCAAAAAGTGCATTTTTACATGCAATTTTCTAAAAACTTACAAAGTATCACCTTTAATGAAAAGCAATCAGTTGCAGGTATTTCTTTTGGTAAGTTACAAAAACCTCTACTGATAAAAGTGGGAATATCAGCAGTAAGTACAGATGGTGCCAAAGCCAATTTACAAGCTGAAATACCACATTGGGATTTTGATAAAACAAAAGCAGAAACTACTGATCTTTGGGAAAAGGAACTTAGTAAAATTATAGTGGAAGGAAAATCAGAAGAGCAAAAAGAGATTTTCTATACTGCTTTGTATCACTCCTTGCTTAACCCTAATTTATATATAGATGTAGATGGCAATTACAATGGTACTGATTTACAAAAACATCATACTGATGATAAACATTATACTATATTTTCACTTTGGGACACATTTAGAGCGACACATCCACTATTTACCTTGATTCAACAAGATCGAACTAATGAATTTATCCGTACCTTTTTAAGACAATACAAAGAAGGAGGTCAATTACCTATTTGGGAATTGGCTGCTAATTATACTGGCTGTATGATTGGTTATCATGCTATACCAGTAATTGCAGATGCCTATATAAAAGGAATTAGAGATTATGATGCAGATTTAGCTTTAGAAGCTATGGTCCATTCTGCCATGCAAGATGATTTAGGATTAAGTTGGTATAAAGACAATGGATTTATTGCAGCTTCTGATGAACCAGAATCAGTTTCAAAACATCTAGAATATTCTTATGATGATTGGTGTATTGCACTACTTGCTGACTCTTTAGGAAAAGAAGAAATTGCAACTACTTTTTATCAGAGAGGTCAGTATTATAAAAATTTATTTGATCCTTCCACTGGATTTTTCAGAGCTAAAAAAAGCCATACTTGGTTTGCTCCATTTAGGCCTGAGGAAGTAAATTTTAATTATACAGAAGCCAATGCTTGGCAATACTCATTTTTTGTTCCTCAGGATATCAGTGGGCATATAAAAATCATGGGTGGAGCAAAAAAATATGAGCAACATTTAGATAATATGTTTAATGCTTCAACTGAAACTTCTGGTAGAGAACAGCCTGATGTTACTGGTCTAATTGGACAATATGCACACGGAAATGAGCCAAGCCATCATATGGCTTATTTATATAATTATGTAGGGAAGCCACATAAAACACAAAAGATTGTAAGGCAAATTTTGGATGAACAATATACTCACCTTCCAGATGGATTATCAGGGAATGAGGATTGTGGGCAGATGTCTGCCTGGTATGTCCTGAGTGCAATGGGGTTCTATTCTGTTACTCCTGGGCTTGATTATTACACCATAGGAACGCCACTATTTGAAAAAGCAACTCTCAATTTAGAAAATGGAAGTGCTTTTACTATTGTAGCCAATAATGTTTCTGATGATAACATTTACATCCAATCCGCTACTTTAAATGATAAAATATTTGAGCATAGTTTTATTAAACATTCAGATATTATCAAAGGAGGGACCCTATTTTTTGAGATGGGGAGTAGCCCTAGCAGTTGGGCAAGCAAAAGTTTTCCACTATCTTCAATTACAAAAAATGAAATAGTAGCCGTTCCTTACTTTGAAGCAGAAAGCCAAACATATACCGACAAACTAAGCGTTAAATTAGGATCAGCTGTAGGTGGAGATATTTATTACAGCATTAATGATCAAAATGAAAAAAAATATGAAAAGCCAATTATTATTACTGCTGATGCTAATATAAGTTGCCGCATTAAAAAAGGAGCAAAATGGAGCAAACAAGTTTCTGCTAATTATTACAAGACTGACAATACAAAATCTATAAAAATAGAAAGCTTATATGCAAATCAATATGCAGCAGCAGGAGATAAAACACTAATTGACCATTTAAGAGGAGGTGGGAATTATCGAACTGGGAATTGGCAAGGCTACAGAGAAGATTTAAATGTTACTGTTGATTTAGGAAAAGAAAAAGAAATTTCTACTATTAGCTTAGGCTGTATGCAGGATATTAAATCTTGGATTTTCTTTCCTAAAAAAGTAGAGTATTATTCATCTGTTAATGCAGAAGACTTTACCTTTTTAGGAATAATAAACACTAATTTTTCGGACAGGTTAGAAGGTAGTTTTATTGATGATTACACTCTAAAACTTCAAAATACTAAAGCACAATATATCAAAGTAAAAGCTACTAATTATGGTATTTGTCCAGATTGGCATTTAGGGGCAAGAGGTAAAACTTGGCTTTTTGTAGACGAACTAATAATAAAATAACATGACTAAAAATAAATACCTATTTCCTTTTATTGCTCTTACTTCTCTTTTCTTTTTGTGGGGGTTTCTTACAGTATTAGTAGATTTTTTAATTCCCAGATTAAAGGAGATTTTTACCCTTACTTATTTTCAAGCTGGGCTCGTGCAATTTGCTTTTTTTATGGCTTATTTTTTACTCTCTATTCCTGCAGGCTTTATCCTTTCCAAAATTGGTTATAAAAAAGGAATTATTTTAGGATTACTCACCATGGCTTTGGGATGTTTCTTATTCTATCCTGCAGCTGAGTTTCGAACGTTTAGCATTTTTTTGATGGCTTATTTTATTTTAGCTGGAGGTATGACTATTTTACAAGTGGCTGCCAATCCTTTTGTAGCGGTATTAGGTGATAAGAAAGGAGCATCAAGCCGACTTAATTTAGCGCAAGCATTTAACTCCTTAGGGACAGCTATTGCCCCAGCAATTGGAGCTACCTTTTTATTAAGTGATACTATAAAAACTACTGCTGAAATAGATATTTTAAGTGAAATTGAAAAGTCCGCTTATTATATTGCAGAGGCAGTTGCTGTGCAAACACCATTTGTTTTATTATCTGCCTGTATTGTCGTTTTGGCTGTAATTTTTGCATTTGTAAAATTGCCTTCTATTATTAAAACGGTAAGTAATAGTGGTTATAGGGAGGTGCTCAAAAACAAAGTGTTGATGATGGGTGCATTTGCAATTTTGGTTTATGTGGGAGCGGAAGTGGCAATTGGTAGTTATTTGGTAAATTACTTTATCGACATGGATATGCACTTAATTATACAAAGCACTCCATGGATGAATAATATTGCCATAAATATTCTAAATACTGATTTGGTAAGTTTAGATAAAAGAGCAATAGTTGGAGCTTTTGTTACTTTTTATTGGAGCGGTGCCATGATAGGAAGATTTGTTGGTGCTTATTTAACCAGTAAAAATAATCCATCAAAAGTTTTAAGGTTTTTTGCAATAGGAGCACTTTTATTCATTGTTATTTCCATGAATACTGTTGGGGTCATATCTATGTGGAGCATATTGGCTGTTGGACTTTTTAACTCAATAATGTTTCCAACTATCTTCACTTTATCTATTCAGGATATAGACGAGTTAAAACCACAAGCTTCAGGGATACTATGCACTATGATTGTAGGTGGGGCAATTATTCCACCTCTTTACGGGTTTATAACAGATTTATCTGGATTTAAAACAGCTATGATATTACTTTTAGCTTGTTATGGATATATCTATTATTTTGCCAAATCTACTTCAAAGAATTTAGCATAATGAGAAATTATTTTTATAGTTTACTAATAGTTCTTATTGCTTGTAGTCCTGAGCAAAAAGATACGGCAAAAAATTATTTACAATATGTAAATCCAATGGTTGGGACTAAGAATATGGGGCATACTTTCCCTGGAGCTACCACTCCTTTCGGCATGGTTCAACTCTCTCCTACTACTAATATTCAACCCCTTTTTAAAGACGGAAAATATAATAAAGAAACTTACAAATATTGTAGTGGATATCAATTTGAAGATACTTTAATTTATGGTTTTGCTCACACTCATTTTTCTGGGACAGGACATTCGGATTTAGGAGATTTTTTGTTGATGCCAACTGTTGGCACATTACAATCAAACAATATTCAATCTACATTTTCACATGAAAAAGAAAAGGAAGAAGCAGGATATTATTCAGTATATTTAGAAAGGTACAATATTCAAGCAGAACTTACTTCTTCTGATAGAGTTGGGTTTCATAAATACACTTTCCCCAAAACAGACTCTGCTCATTTCATTCTGAATTTAGATTACAATATCTATAATTTTGAGGGTAAAAATGTATGGACCTCCATAAGAGTGGAAAATGATTCTACAATTACAGGCTTTAGGCAAACAACAGGTTGGGCCAGAAATAAAACCATCTATTTCGCCATGAAATTCTCAAAAGCATTTACGTCTTACGGACATGAAAAAAGAGATAATACTACTTACAATGGTTTTTACAGAAGATTTAACGAAAAGGAAAATTTCCCGGAAATGGCAGGTAAAAATATAACTGCTTATTTCAATTTTGAAACAGATAATAAGGAAGATGTAAAAGTAAAATTTGCTCTTTCTTCTGTAAGTACAAATGGAGCACTACTAAACATGGAAACTGAAGTGCCGCATTGGAATTTTGAAAAAACAAAAGAAGAAACACAAGGGAAATGGAACAAAGAACTATCCAAAATTGAAATAGAAAACATAACGGAAGAAGATGCAGAAACTTTTTATACAGCACTTTATCATACCATGTTAGGACCTATTGTTTATGAAGATGTAGATGGGAAATATAAAGGATTAGATAAAAATATTTACACTTCTGATGGATTTACCAACTACACTATTTTCTCACTTTGGGATACTTACAGAGCGCTTCATCCTTTATTCAATATTATCCAGACAGAAAGAAATAATGACATGATAAAATCTATGTTAGCACACCAGAAACAATCTGTGCATGGGATGTTACCTATTTGGAGTCATTATGCTAATGAAAATTGGTGTATGATTGGTTATCATGCAACTTCTGTAATAGCAGATGCAATTGCTAAAAATGTAGGAGATTTCAGTAAAACAGATGCTTTGAATGCTTGTATTTCTACTTCCAATGTGTCTTATTTTGATGGGATTGAAAGTTACATAGAAAAAGGATTTGTTCCTGAAGATGTGAGTGGTTCTTCTGTTTCTAAAACTTTGGAATTTGCATATAACGATTGGTGTATTGCTCAAGTTTCTGACGAATTGAATGATGTAAATACTACTAAGGAATACCTAAAAAGATCAGAAAGTTACAGAAATGTATACGATAGTAAAATTGGGTTTATGCGACCAAAACTCAATGATGGAAATTGGAAAACACCTTTTGATCCTATGGATACGCACGGACAAGGATTTATTGAGGGAAATGCATGGAATTACGGTTTGTATGTCCCTCATCAAATTGATACTATGATTGAGATGATGGGAGGAAAAGATAGATTCTCTTTAAAACTAGATTCTCTTTTCGAGATAGAAATTGAAGAAAAATATATTGCAAATACAGAAGATATTACTAGAGATGGAATTATAGGAAATTATGTGCACGGAAACGAACCTGGGCATCACATTCCTTACCTTTACAATTGGACAAATGATAGTTGGAAAACTCAAGAAAGAGTAAGAATAATACTGAAAACTATGTACGGAAATAAGGAAAACGGACTCTGTGGAAATGATGATGCTGGGCAAATGTCAGCATGGTATATATTTAGTTCTTTAGGGTTTTATCCTGTTTGCCCAGGAAGTGATGAATATGCAATTGGAAGCCCAATGATTAAACATGGTAAAATAAATTTAGAAAATGGGAATGTCTTTGAAATTGAAACTATTAATCAGAAGGAAGAAAATGTGTTTGTGGAAAAGATAGAACTAAACGGAGAAGTATTAAATAGAAACACCCTCTTTCATCATGAAATAAGTAATGGAGGTAAAATCACTTTTTACATGAGTAATACTCCCAAATAATATGAAAAAAGAAGAGTTCATCCCATTAGAAAGCCAAAAACTTTCGGAAAAAGAAGTGATAGCTAAAAGTGAAAACTACTACAAAAAAATAAGCAAGAGAAGATCTGTTCGTGATTTTTCGGACAAAGAAATTCCAAGAGAAGTAATAGAAAGTATACTGAAAGCAGCAGGAAGTGCTCCTTCTGGGGCCAACAAACAACCCTGGACTTTTTGTGTAATTAGTAATACAGAACTAAAATCGGAAATTAGAAAACTAGCTGAAATAGAAGAATATGAAAACTACCATGGTAGAATGTCCGATAGTTGGAAAGAAGATTTAGAACATTTAGGAACTGACCACATAAAAGAGTTTTTGGAAATTGCTCCCTACCTAATAGTAGTGTTCAAAAAAGTGTACGATTTGGATGAAGAAGGAGGGAAATTACAAAACTATTATGTAAACGAATCGGTAGGGATAGCTTGTGGGTTTTTAATTACTGCTATACATCAGTCCGGATTAGTTACTCTAACCCATACGCCAAGTCCTATGAAGTTTTTGCAAACTGCTTTGGGAAGACCCAAAAACGAAAAGGCCTTTTTATTACTTCCAGTTGGTTATCCTGCTACCGATTGTAAAGTGCCTGATATAGAAAAAAAGAGTTTAGAAGAAATTAGTTTTTGGTTTTAAGCAATTTACTCAACAACTATCTTTCTTACAGTATTTCCTTTTTCTGTAACTATCTTTAAAAAGTATATTCCTTTTGTTTTTATATCAATTTCTGATGTTTTATTTACAGAGATTAATTTCCCGTCAATAGCATACAAGTTAATTTGAGAAATCTCCAAATCACTTTTTACAGTAACTTTCCCTGCAGTTGGATTTGGGAAAACTGAAAGCTGAACATCAATAAACTCATCAATAGCATTTGGAATTCCTAATTCACCCCATCTTTCTTCAAATTCTTGCAGATAGATATTAGCAATTGTTGCATCATGAATTATCAATGTATTTTCATCAGAATTATTTTCAGCATTTGAACTCCAATTATGAGACCCTGTTAAAACTGTAGGATTAGATCCTGATACATTTGCATCAGCAATAGCATATTTATGATGGAATGAATTAGAAACCCCCATATGGGTTCTTACATTTACTCCATTTGTTTGTAAGTTTGAGAACTCACTTCCAGTAATATTTTCTTGCTCAATAATACCTCTAATATTCACTCCAAAAGATGCATTTTTATCAATCACAGATTGAGCTAAATCATCTCTTGTAAAACTCAACAATCCAAATTCAAGTGAATAATCTACACTTTCAATTACTTCATTTATTTTTGAAGTTGTTTGATCTGAGGGAGAAAAATACACTTCAACATCAGAACCCCCAACAATAAATTTATGTGGTGTGTTGTCTAATTTATTAGCACCAAAAGTACCAGCCCACATTTCTTCAAACTCTAATGTATAGGCTTTTGCTATTGCCTCATCCTGAATAAAAATTAGATTATTATAATCATTAAAAAGATTAGAAGGATTAGTCCAATTTGTTGAGCCGCCCATCACCCAAGAATTATTTGTAGTATTAGCATCTACAATTATAAATTTATTATGCATGATGCCTGCCAATGAAGGATCACGATACACAATAGGAATATTTGGGTCCAAACTACTTAACATTATATTTGTAACATCATCATCCGCAATATATCTCACTACAACTCCTCTATTATAAGCGTCATTGATGCCAGTAGCAATAGTGGCATCTGAGGCATTATATACACAAACATCCAATGTGTTTTGTGCCAAATCCATATATGCTTTAATGGTATCATTAAAATAAGTTGTAATGTTTTGGGCATCAACTCCTGTTGAAAAACTTACATCCACAGAATGATTAAAATAAGGCCGTATAATTCCACTAGAATTAGAAGCGGTTGAATATAATCCAACTGTTGAGAAGGCTGTATCACTACCACTTACCGAATAGCACTCTACATGATAAAAAGTTGCAGGCGTTAGTCCTGTAATACTTATATTATGTGTAGATGTATTACCTCCATTGTTAATAACATTCGTAAAAGCTGGAGTTATCCCAAAATTACAATTTGTTGAAGCAGAATCAGAAACTGTCCAATTTAAATCAAAGCTTGTAGTAGTAATATTTGATTGAGTAACAGAAGAAGTAAATAATAATGCTCCAGTTGGAATAATATCAGCACTGTCTCTTGGTAAAATCTGATACCCATCATTTGCCGGAACCATAAATGTATATTGAGAGCATATGCCAATCAGCGTAACTGCTCCCATAGGAATCATTGAATTCTCCAATGGACTACCAGCTTTAATGTAAATTTTACCTGTTTCTCCATTTGATTCAAAATCATGAGTTCCAACAATAAATAAAGATCCTCCACTATTAAAAATAACATTATCTATCTGTATTAATTCTGACTCTGTATCTTCTCCTATTTGCAAAGGTGTTATCAATTGAGGTAAAACAGGGTTTGATGATGAATTAATTGAATTTGAATTAACAGGCTGCATTTCCATCAAACCATTATAATCAACTAAAACACCAGTTACTGTGACCTCATCGCCTCTTAAAACAGATCCCATTACACCAGGGTCATAAATTGCCATACCAGCAGTAGCATCTTCAATATATCTAATTGGGCCTAATTCATCTCCATTAGTTGCTGTTCCTGTAATAGTTACAGTTGCACCAACTCCTTGAGCTCTTGCAGTTGCAATATCTTGTGCAAATCCTATTATACTTAGTAAAGTTGCAAAAATAAATGTTGTTGTCTTTTTCATTTTATTGATATTTTAATTAGTTAAAAATTGAATCTTGCGGATAAACTAAACCTTCTTCCTAAGCCAAAAAAAACTCCGGCTGATTTGGCATCAAAATCTTGATAGCTAGCATTATATGGGTCATTATTTTGTGCATCTGATATATAAATCTCATCAAACAGATTTAGAATACTTAATTTAATATCCATTTTGGTTTTTTCTGAAATCTTGAATTTGTATCCGGCATGTAAATCAATTAAATTATATGATGGGATTTTCCAGCTTTCTCTTCCTGCATTTTCACCATTTAATGATAAAGGATCAAAGTCTGCATAATAATTATCAAAATAAGTTGATCTAAATTTTATATACGAATTATATGAGGGTTCGTATCTAACACTAAAACCAAACTGTGTTTGAGCAGCATCACCAACGTGGACACCTTCAGCATCAAAACTTGCAATGATTTCATTACCAAAATCATCAGTAATTGGGTTATTATTATCATCTAAAAATCGTACAGTATCAGATGACATCCACTTCCAATCTCCTAGTGAAACAAGTCCTTCAAATCCCAGATTAGATAAAATCTTATATGAAAAATCCATCTCGATTCCCTTGTGCAAAGCATCCATTCCATTTATATTTGCTCGGTATGATACATCATCTACTAAAACTGTAACTCCGCCATTTGAGGGTTTATTTTGCCATAATGTATAATATCCATTTAAGTTAGCTGAAAATTTAGTCGATCTATATGAGTACCCTCCTTCTAAAGCTTGAACAATCTCATTTTTAATATCTCTAAATAAGCTATTGTCATAATAATAAACATTATTAAATCTTGGAGCTTTTGAGATATAGCCTAAGTTAATAAAGACATTATTATATTCATCTAAATTAAAATTTGCTCCAGATTTTATAGTGAATCCTCTTATCCATTTCCAATTAGTCTCTGCTAATTTAGCTTCTGGAGAATTCATTGTATATGCCACTCCATTATGATAAACAGTATCAAGTACCATAGTTTTATTTGCTCCAATTAAGTTGCCATTTTCATCGAATTCTAAATCAGTAGCAACTGATGTTCCTAATGCCTCAAAATAAGTAGTATCACCTAAAACTAAATCCTTTTTGCGGAAATAATCAATTCTTTTATAAGCTGAATTTGAGGCAGATATATTAAAAAAAGCACTTATCATTCCGTTACTGTATTCCATCTGTGAGAAAACACCGCTCCACTTAACAATTCCATCATTGTTATATCCTACCTTATCTCCAACTCTTTTTAACTCAGAGCTTTGTAATTTATTTGAAGCGTCGATAGCATAATCTGCCCCTAGCAAATCATATACCTCTCTATAGTGTTCGCCTTTATAATATCGCATATCTAATCCAGAAGATAAAGATATCTTGTCCGTAAGTTGATAATTTAAAGTAGAAAGACCTCCATACCAATAATGGTTATTAATTGAACTCCTTAAATAAGTTCCTGCTTTATTTTCTGAAGCAGAATACAAGGCATCAATATTATTTAAATTAGAGTTGTATGCTTCTTGAAGATTATATTGTCCAATTGCATCGTAATTATTTGTATTTCCACTTAATCCTGTACCTCCACCATTACCAATAGAAGCATATAATATATTTGATATATAAAATTTATCATTAACAGTCCAAAAATCTCTTAACGAAAATTGTGGCTTATGATAATAATTCTGTTTAGTATTTAATGTCTCACTATTGTGCAAAGTATCACCATTCGAATCAATTGTCCATCTGTCTAAAAATCCCCAATGCTTATTATATTTAATCGCCTCGTTGTAATAATAATCCATGCCTTTAAAAACACCATTTGTAGAATCAGCTTGATAAGCTTGTTGAGCTCGATTCCAATAAGTAGAAATATCACTTTTATATGATCTTTGGCCATGTTTTTGTGGAGCTCCCATTGCAGAAAAACTAATTATATGATTTCCTATTTCTTTCTGAACTTTTGCATAATAGAAAAATCCTTCACTCCAAGTCTCATCAACAAAACCATTTCCTGTTTTATATGAACCTGCTAAGGTATCTCTCCAGCCATTTTCCATTCTGCCTGAGTTAGAACCCACTGATGTTCTAAGTATTCCAAAACTACCGATAGACTGTTTAACAACGCCTCCATCTTTATTGCCAGTACCTTTTGTTAAGATATTCATAGTCCCTCCAACCGATGGAATTGCAATTTTTGAAGAACCTAATCCCCTTTGCACTTGAATATTTGATGTTACAGCATCTAAACCAAACCAATTAGACCAATATACCCAACCATTTTCCATATCATTTACAGGAATTCCATCAATCATTACTGCCACATTTCTCTGGTTAAAACCACGAATAGTTATTCTTGCATCTCCATCTCCACCTCCGCTTTGTGTTGCATATACACCAGGAGTTGAATTTAGTACCATTGGAATATCTTGTGAAGCTAATTCCTCATTAATCTGCTTCATTGGTATAGTAGAAAACGCTACAGGGGTCTCTCGATCTCTAGCAACATCGGCAACAACTTGAACTTCATTTAATAATACAGTCTTAAGCTTGAAATTTAGAATCTGTGATTTATTACCGACTGTAATAATTTTATTAATCTCTTTATAACCAACATATGATACCTTAATACTTCTTTCTCCAGCAGGTATTGAGAAGGTATAGTTTCCATCAAAATCTGTTGCTGTTCCTTGCCCCTTGCCGAACATGATAGTTGCGCCAATAAGCGCCTCTCCTGTGTTTGCATCAATAACTTTTCCACTTATATTGGTTTGTGCTATAACACTAAAAGTAAGACTTATTAAAACACTTAATAAATATATCTTTTTCATATTAACGAGTAAAAAAATGCTGATGTTTCCATCAGCATTTTTAATTTAATGTTAAAATTATTAATTTATTATTAATTTATTATTAATTTATTTTCTTTTAAAATTCCATTAACAAAACTTATATTAACTATATAAGTTCCCTTGGATAAATTAGTTGTATTTATTAATCTGTCAAATACCACAGTTTCCCCTAACATATTAGTAACTTTTATTAATTTAACCGGATTCTTTGAGTTAATTGCTACAGAATTTCCTTTTAAAGTAGGATTAGGATACATAACATATGACACATCATTTATATCATTCATTGAGGTAGCTCCCGAGCAATCACAAACATGTGATCCTAAATTAGAATAAGTTGCATCAGGAAGAGAATCATACTCAAGAGTTGGATTGAAAAGAATAGGGTTTTGTGTTACTCCCTGCTTTACAGTAGGTTTTCTTATTAATGTTTGTCTTTTAGTCCACCATGTTCCTCCATTTGCATCTGTGTAACCAGCAGTTACATCATCAGTCCATGCACCGCCAGGATCTTCACCAACCTTACCAAAAATATCAACTGTATTTCCTTGATACTCTAATGTCATTGCGTCATCTCCATTAAAATAAAATGTACTATTATCATCATAATCACCAGAACAATGAGCATCTAATACTGCATAAAAATTTGGATCTACAGGAACAGACCAGTATGTCCCTAAATCGATAGAATCAAGTTGCCCATTTCCAACCACAATTACATCTCCAGCTGCAATTGAGCCAGTCAAAGACCATACTTCAGGTCCAGAGCTGTTTCCATTTGAATATCTATTAATACTATATCCAGCTAAATCAATTGTTGCATTGGTGGGATTGTATACCTCAATTCCGTTATTTTGAGCTGGACCTTCAACATATTCAGATATAAATAAATCTGAACATACTTGAGCGTTTAATGTTGCTGATATTATGACAGCAATTGGTAGTAATATTTGTTTCATGTTTTTTAGTTTAATTAAGCTGCTAATTTACACATTCAATTTAAAAAATTGATTTTTAAATGTAATTTATTTTGGTATCTTTGGTCAATTAAAACCATCTTATGAGTAAAAAAATAACTTCCTTAGATCAGTATCGAATTGAATATGCAAAAAGCATTGAAAATCCAGAAGCATTTTGGGAAGAAAAAGCAATAAAATTTTCTTGGTATAAAAAATGGGATAAGGTGCTTTCATGGGATTTTACTAAACCTGAAGTAATCTGGTTTGAAGAAGGGAAATTAAATATTACTGAAAATTGTATAGATAGGCACTTAGAAAAAAGAGGCAATCAAACTGCAATAAAATGGGTTGCGAACAACCCAAAAGAAGCAATTAGAAATATTTCATACAAAGAGTTGCATGCTGAAGTGTGCAAATTCGCTAATGTTTTAAAAAATAATGGCGTAAAAAAAGGAGATAGAATTTGCCTATACATGCCTATGGTCCCTGAATTGGCTATTGCTGTTTTGGCTTGTGCCAGAATTGGCGCAATACACTCAGTTGTATTTGCTGGATTTTCTGCAAAATCACTTTCAGATAGAATCAATGATGCAGATTGCAATATCCTTATTACTGCAGATGGCGGATTTAGAGGTGCAAAAATTACTCCCTTAAAAGATATTTCAGATGAGGCAATGCAAACCACTCCTTCAATAGAAAAATGCATAGTTTTAGAACGTACAAAAAATACAATTTCTATGAAAAATGGCAGAGATGTTTGGTGGCATGAAGAAATGCTAAAAGTTACTTCTAACTGTCCAATCGAAATAATGGATGCAGAAGCCCCACTCTTTATTTTATATACTTCTGGCTCAACAGGAAAGCCCAAAGGGATTCAGCATTCAACTGCTGGCTATATGATTTATACTGAATACAGTTTCAGAAATGTTTTTCAATATAATGAAGGTGATATTTATTGGTGTACTGCCGATATTGGTTGGATTACTGGGCACTCATATATAGTTTACGGTCCGCTTTTAGCAGGGGCAACAACAATGATGTTTGAAGGAGTTCCTTCTTATCCTGATGCAGGGAGATTTTGGCAAATTGTTGAAGAAAATAAAGTCAATATTTTTTATACTGCACCTACTGCTATTCGAGCTTTGGAAGCAAAAGGATTGGATTTTGTAAAGCCTTATGATTTATCTTCATTAAAAGTTTTAGGTACAGTTGGAGAACCCATAAATGAAGATGCTTGGCATTGGTATGACAAAGAAATTGGAAAAGGGAACGCTCCTATTGTAGATACTTGGTGGCAAACAGAAACAGGAGGAATTATGATTTCGAATTTAGCAGGCGTTACTTCAGCCAAACCTACTTTTGCTACACTTCCACTTCCTGGAATTCAACCTTGTTTATTAGATGAAAAAGGGCAAGAAATTGAAGGTAATTCTGTTGAAGGTAGATTATGTATGAAATTTCCTTGGCCTTCAATAGCTCGCACAATTTATGGTGATCATAAGAGATTTAAAGAAACTTATTTCTCTACTTTTCCTAAAAAATATTTTACTGGAGATGGAGCGTTAAGAGATGAAAATGGAATGTACAGAATTACGGGAAGAGTAGATGATGTACTAATTGTTTCAGGGCATAATTTAGGCACTGCTGAAATTGAAAGTGCAATGGATGAACATGAAAATGTTTGTGAAACAGCCATTGTTGGGTTCCCTCATCCTATAAAAGGAAATGGCGTTTATGCCTATGTTATTTGCCACAATAAACCACACAATGAAGTTGCTCTTAAAAATGAAATAAATGATTTAGTAACTAAAAATGTAGGGCCTATTGCTAAAGCAGATAAAATTCAGTTTGTAAGTGGATTGCCAAAAACTCGTTCAGGAAAAATTATGAGAAGAATTTTAAGAAAAATTGCTGAAGGAGATACTCAAAATTTGGGAGATACGAGCACGCTATTAGACCCTTCGGTTGTTGAGGAAATCAAAAGTTCAGCACAATAATCATTTTCTAACTCAGTTTATCTATTTTTGCACTTATGTCAGATAGTTTAATAATCATACCAACATATAAGGAGAAGGAGAATATCGAAAAGATAATTCGTAAGGTTTTTTCTTTAGAAAAATCTTTCCATATTTTAATTGTTGATGATGGGTCCCCTGATGGAACTGCTGCAATTGTAAAAAATTTACAAACAGAATTCCAAGAGCAATTACATATTGAAGAAAGAACTGGAAAACTTGGTTTAGGAACTGCTTATATTCATGGATTCAAATGGGCTTTAGCAAAAGACTACCAATTTATTTTTGAGATGGATGCTGATTTTTCACACAATCCTGATGATTTAATTCGCCTATACAATGCTAATGCTAATGAGGGTGGAGATTTATCCATTGGCTCACGATATGTAAAAGGGGTAAATATTGTAAATTGGCCAATGGCTCGTTTACTCATGTCATTTTTTGCATCAAAATATGTGAAATTTATTACGGGAATGCCAATACATGATTCAACTGCAGGATTTAAATGCTACAAAAGAAAAGTTTTAGAAACCATCAATTTTGACAAAATCCTATTTGTAGGTTATGCTTTTCAAATTGAGATGAAATTCAAAGCCTGGAAATATGGATTTAATGTTGTTGAAGTTCCTGTAATATTTACTGACAGAACTGAAGGAACATCTAAAATGAGTGGAGGTATATTTATGGAAGCTGTAATTGGGGTAATCCAAATGAAACTCAAAAGTTTTTTTAGAAACTGGA
Organism: uncultured Flavobacteriales bacterium; assembly: GCA_905478185.1. Classification (GTDB taxonomy): domain Bacteria; phylum Bacteroidota; class Bacteroidia; order Flavobacteriales; family BACL11; genus UWMA-0277. Next base: position 51,616 of record CAJQHO010000007.1, read on the forward strand.
AAAGATAAACAATGCTAATACTTATTAAAAACGCACAACTTGTAAATGAAGGAAGAATTTACAAAGCAGATGTTTTGATTGAAAATAAGACCATCAAACAAATTGATACGAAAATTAATATTGAGGTCGACAAAATTATTGATGCGAAAGGTTTGCATTTAGTTCCTGGCGTAATTGATGATCAAGTACATTTCAGAGAACCAGGATTGACACACAAAGCAAATATTTATACTGAAAGCAAAGCTGCAATTGCTGGAGGGATTACTTCCTTTATGGAAATGCCAAATACAAACCCTCAAGCCTTAACGCAAGAATTATTACAAGATAAATACAAAATTGCAGCAGAAACTTCAATTGCTAATTACAGCTTTTTTATGGGAGCAAGTAATGATAATTTAGAAGAAGTACTAAAAACTGATCCCAAAACAGTTGCGGCAATTAAAATATTTATGGGCTCTTCTACAGGCAATATGTTAGTGGACAACAAAAGTGTTTTAGAAGAAATTTTTTCTAAATCCTCAATGTTAATTGCAGTGCATTGTGAAGATGAGGAGACAATACAAGAAAATACAATTGCCGCAAAAAAGGAGTTTGGAGACGCAGTGCCCATTAGCGAACATCCAAATATCAGAAGTGCTGTGGCCTGCTATAAATCCTCATCAATGGCTGTAGAGCTTGCAAAAAAGCACAACACAAGGCTTCATGTTTTTCATCTTTCTACCGAAAAAGAAATTGAACTTTTTGAGAATTCATTGCCTTTAGCAGAAAAACGAATTACAGCTGAGGTTTGTATACATCACCTTTGGTTTGATGAGAGTAAATATGCTGAAAAGGGAACTCTTATAAAATGGAATCCTGCTGTAAAAAAAGAAAGTGATAAAAATGCGCTATTCCAAGCATTACTAGATGACAAATTAGATGTAATTGCAACCGATCATGCCCCTCATACTTTGGGAGAAAAAAGCAATACTTATTTTAATGCCCCATCAGGAGGCCCGCTTGTTCAACATGCTTTACCTGTAATGCTTGCTTTTGTTAATCAAGGGAAAATAAGCATTGAAAAAGTAGTAGAAAAGATGTGTCATAATCCTGCTATTTGTTTTCAAGTTAAAAATAGAGGCTTTATTCGTGAGGGTTATTTTGCCGATTTAGTTTTGGTAGATTTGGACAACCCTTGGGAAGTTGCTAAAGATAATATTTTATACAAATGCGGATGGTCGCCTTTTGAAGGAGAAACATTTAATGCAAAAATCACACATACTTTTGTTAACGGACATATTGCTTATGAATATGGAAGTTTTGATGAGACCAATAGAGGAATGCGACTTGCTTTTGATAGATAAAAACAAAAAAGGCACCTAAATGGATGCCTTTTTTTTAATTTATCTGAATAAGAATTCTTATTCGTGACTGTGGCCATCATCATCATGATTGTGAGCTTCATCTGCTGCAGCAGCATCACCATGACAAGAACCATCACAAGTAGCATCACCACAACAACAAGCAGCAGCAGGAGCAGCAGGAGCACAACAAGAATGGTCTTCTAAACAAGTACCACCTTCAACTTGGCAACCAACAGCTTCAGCTACTTCTTCAGTTGTAGTTTCAACTACTTCTTCAGTTGTAGTTTCAACAGTTTCTTCAGTTGCAGTTTCTCCTCCTCCACAAGCTGTGAATGCGAACATTGTTCCTGCAACAAATAAATACATTAATTTTTTCATCTTAAATTTTGTTTGATTAATAATTAGGGCAAATATACACAAATCAGTGCAGTAAATACAATATCTTTGTATTGTGAAAAATTATTTGTTTATACTTATTTGTTTATTGTTTTCTTGTAGCAATTCTGATGAAAAAATACCTGAGAATATCTTATCAGAGAATACCTTTGAAAGTAACTTAAAAGAAATTCATTTGGCAGAAGCAACTTTTGAATTACATAAAACAAAAGGACTGGGGAAAGCAAAAAATGAATTAGCAAATTCTTATCAAAATATCTACTCAGAATATACTATTTCAGAAGAAGAATTTAAATTAACTTTAGAGTATTATTCAAATCACCCTGAAAAGTTAGAAAAAATTTATGACAAAGTATTAGAAGAGTTGACAAAGGAAAGAACTACTTTAAATCCTTAATAAACCAATCAGCATACTTTTTTATTGTAGCATCAATGTCCGTGAAATTAAAGTTGATAACCTCTTTAATTTTAGCAGCTGAAAAAGAACTATTTGTCATTGCGCTATTAGCTGTTTCTCTAGTTAATAATGCTTTAGTTCCCAAAATATATGAACGCACAGATTCCATTCTCCAAGCAATTTCTTTTAATAATTGAGTGACTTTTATAGTCGCTTTTGGTTTACTAAAAGCAACTGCAATCCTATCAAAACAATCACGATATTTTAGGTTTGCACCATTCACAATAAAGCGTTCATTCTTTACATCAGAAAATAAAAGAGCAACTAAAGAAGTAGCAACATCTACAACATCTACATAACCCGTACTTCCTGGGGTGTAAAATTTCAAGCCTGAATGTATCTTTTGAAAAATTTGAGAGCTTCCTTTATTCCAATCTCCAGGACCAAGTATTACTGATGGATTTACAATTACAACATTCAATCCCTCCTGAGATGCACGCCAAACTTCTTGCTCGGCATAATATTTACTAAGCGCATAATTGCTATCCAATTTTGTTGCTTTAAAATGACATTCTTCATCAACAATACCTTCAGTTGAATTACGCCCCAAAGCTGCAATTGAGCTTACAAATCCTATTTTTTTTACTCCTGAAGTCAAAGCCACATTCATCACATTTGCAGTTCCTTCAATATTTACTTTTTTCAAAAGTTCAGCATCAGAAGGTTGAAAAGAAACGACAGCAGCACAGTGTAAAACTTGCACACAATTTTGCATTCCACTTTCCAAAGAAGGAATATCATTTACATCACCTACAACCCAATTTATCTTCTCAAATAAATCCTCAGCATTGTAATGTTTAAAAATATTTTCGCAAATAGATAAAGAAGAAGAATCTCTTTTAAGCGCTTTGAATTGTTCTCCCTTTTTAGATAATACAAGTAAAATATGCGAACCAACAAGTCCAGTCCCTCCAGTAACAAATATCATAAGGCAAAGATAGGGGAATAGATTTTAGATATTAGATATTAGACATCAGATTTAGAATAATTGTCTATTTTTGACAAAAATTATAAGAAATGAATTTTGTAGAAGAATTAAAATGGAGAGGAATGATACACGATATCATGCCAGGAACACAGAAGCAATTTGAAAAAGAAATGACTTCTGCCTATATTGGTTTTGATCCTACTGCTGATTCCCTACACATTGGGAGTTTAGTTCAGATTATGATTTTGGTGCATTTGCAAAGATGTGGACATAAACCTTTTGCTTTAGTTGGGGGTGCTACCGGTATGGTTGGAGATCCTTCAGGGAAAAGTAAGGAGCGTAATTTCTTGGACGAAAAAGCTCTAAATCATAATTTAGCATCTGTACAAAAACAATTGGAACAATTTTTGGATTTTGATTGCGGAGCAAACTCTGCTGAAGTAGTAAATAATTACGATTGGTTTAAGGAGTTTAATTTCTTGGATTTTATCCGCGATGTTGGGAAACATATGTCGGTTAATTATATGATGGCAAAGGATTCTGTAAAAAGCAGGTTGGAAACAGGAATGAGTTTTACCGAATTTTCATACCAATTAGTGCAAGGTTATGATTTTTACTGGCTTTGGAAAAACAAAAATTGCAAAGTACAATTAGGGGGTTCTGACCAATGGGGAAACATAGTAACCGGAACAGAATTAGTAAGAAGAAAAGGAGAAGGGAAAGCATTTGCAATAACCACTCCACTGATAAAAAAAGCAGATGGCGGTAAGTTTGGAAAAACTGAAACGGGGAATGTTTGGTTAGATAAAACAAAAACATCTCCTTATAAATTCTACCAGTTTTGGCTAAACTCATCAGATAAAGATGCTAAAAACTACATCAAAATTTTTACTCTTTTATCTCAAACAGAAATAGAAAAGTTAATTGCAGAACATGATGAAAGTCCTCATTTAAGGGTTTTACAAAAAGCAATTGCGGAGGAAGTAACTACAAGAGTACATAGTAAAGAAGATTTGGAAATGGCTATAAAAGCATCCAATATTTTATTCGGAAAATCAACTGCTGAAGACTTAAAAAGTTTGGATGAAGAAACTTTTCTTTCTGTATTTGAAGGGGTGCCGCAATTTGAAATGAGCAAAGCCGATTTGAACTTAGGTATTTTGGATATAGTAGCTGATAAAACTAAAATTTTTGCAAGTAAAGGAGAGGTAAGAAGAATGATAAAATCAAATGCAGTAAGTATTAACAAAGAGAAAATTACTGAAGATGTTCAACTTACAGAAAATGACTTGTTAAACGGGAAATACATACTAGCACAAAAGGGAAAGAAGAATTACTTTTTGATTATTGTCTCCTAACACTTTTCAAAGCCTTTGCTAACTCATTGTGTTTTTGGCTGCCGAACATAATATTCAGTCCATTTTTCAGGAAAATTTTTACTCCTTTATTTCCGCTCACATTATAGGCCTTTCCTTTAAATCCGTATTTAATTCCCCAACCACCATATTCTTTTAGGGGAGAGTATTCCATAGCCTTTATGCTTTCAATATCTTCTATATCAATAGTGTGAGATTTAAAATGAAATGGAAAAAATTGGTAGTGCAATCCTTTATTACTGACTTTAATTCTTAACTCAAATAAATAAAAAATCAAGGGCAGCATAAATCCAATTAACACATAGTTTATATTAATTTCATTTTCATCAAAAGGACCAAAAGACATAATTGGGAAAGACAATAAAATAACCCACAACCACCATTGAGTAAATTTTTGGTTTTCTTCAAATAGGTATTTCATTATTTCATTAATTTCTGAGCCTTCATAATATTAGTAGTTGGCAATTGACAAGCCTTATTTTCGCAAACATAAATCATAGTTGTTCCTTGTACAAATTTTTCTTGCAATAATTCCATTTCACTTGCCTTAACGCTACCCAAAAATAACTTATTGGGCACATATTTTTTATTCAACTCTAATGCCTTAGCATGCGCATCTTTCCCTACAATTGCCACTTCATAAAAAGGAACAATTTCTTTTAACATCAATGCAGCATAATTAGCATATCCACTAGCATATTTTTCCATATCAGGCTTTACATTATTGGCCATAATGATTGCCTTTTGTTTGTAAATCCTGTTATCCAAAAGCGTACCTAAATCGTACAAAACATTTGCCATTACCGAATTAGAAGCAGGAATTACATTATCGTTAATTTCCATTTTTCTGGCAACTAATTCAGGATCCAACTTGGAAGTAAAATAGAACATCCCAGAATTTTTATCGTAAAAATTTTCCAAAGCATAAGCTACTAATTGATTAGCTCTGCTTAACCAAACTTCATCAAAAGTTGCTTCATAAAGGCGAATAAATGCCGAGCTTACAATAGCATAATCTTCCAAATAAGCATTAATAGTTGAGCGTCCATCTTTGTAAGAATGCCATAATTTTCCATCTTCTTGCATTTGAGTTTTGGCTAAGAAATTTGCATTCTTTAAAGCCACTTCCAAATGTTGTTTTTCGCCAAAGGTCATGTAGGCATCCACATATCCTTTTAGCATTAATCCATTCCAAGAAGTTAAGGACTTATCATCCAGCCCTGGGCGAATGCGTTTAGCTCTTTCTGCCATCAAAACAGTTTTCCAATTTACTATTTTAGCCTCTAGTTCTGAAACAGAAATTTTATGCTTTTTAGCAATCTGTTTTTTGGTTTTCTTCCTTAGCAATATATAATTTCTATGTTCCCAAAGTCCTTTACTGTTCACATTGTAATAGTCCTTAAAAATTTCAAAATCCTCACAGATAAATAATTTTAATTCGGTTTCATTCCACACATAAAACTTCCCCTCCTCTCCTTCACTATCGGCATCAAGGGCAGAATAAAAAGCTCCATTTTCTGCCATTAACTCACGCTCAATAAAATCAAGTGTTTCAAAAACTACCTCTTTATATAATGGCTTTTTAAATTTCAGATACCCATCCGCATACAAGCTTACAAGCTGCCCATTATCATAAAGCATCTTTTCAAAATGGGGAGCTTTCCATAATTTGTCAACCGAATAGCGTGCGAAACCTCCTCCAATCTGGTCATAAATTCCACCAAAAGCCATCTTGTCCATAGTAAGTTCAATATGATCTAATACCTCTTTGTTATTGGAAAGATGAGCATATTTTAGTAAAAAATGATAAGCGTTTGGCATAGGGAATTTTGGGGCGCCATTGCTCCCTCCATCCCTATTATCAAAGCGTTCAGACCAAGGGCTAACCATATTATTCAAATGCTTCCAAGTAAAATTAACCTCTTCAGTATTCAAGCCAATCTTTTCAACTTCTTGTATTCCTCTTGTAAGCCTATCTGCAAATTCAATAACTCTATTGGGTTCCGTTTTATAGGTCTTTGCTAATCCTAGAATTTGCTTTTTCCAATCTTCTTTTCTGAAATAAGTGCCTCCCCAAAATGGTTTTCCATTTGGTAAGGCTACACAATTAAGTGGCCAACCCCCTCTTTGGTTCATGAGCTGTACTGCTGTCATATATATCTGATCAATATCAGGTCTCTCCTCCCTGTCTACTTTAATGCAAATAAAATTATCATTCATAATTTTTGCTACCTCAGCATCCTCAAAACTTTCATGTTCCATTACATGACACCAATGGCAAGCAGAATATCCAATACTAATCAATAGTAACTTTCCCTCTGATTTTGCTTTATCCAAAGTTTGCTCATTCCAAGGATGCCAATCCACAGGATTATGAGCATGTTGTAACAAATAAGGGCTTGTTTCATTTACTAAGGCATTTGTATATTCGTGTGTTTTTTCCACAGTTTTAGTTTCTTGATGTTGGCTATTGCAACTTAATGTAAGAAATAAACATATTCCTACAAATAAATAAATGAACCTCTCATAAATCTGTTGTATGGTATAAAAGTAGAGAAAAATAACTACTTCTACAAATAACAGATTATAGAGTAACTTATTGCTAAAAAGTTTAATATGACTTTGCGTAATTTGCAAAGAAATGAGGGATTGTTTCTATTCCTTTCAGGTAATTGAAAATACCATAATGCTCATTAGGAGAATGAATTGCATCC
>CAJQHO010000008.1 GCA_905478185.1 uncultured Flavobacteriales bacterium
ACATAATCAGCAATAGCAATAGTTGCTGCTTTTGTTTGATTGTAATCACAAGGATTGATAACCACCATGTGAGGTAGCATTTTCATCATGCCAATATCTTCCAATACTTGATGAGTAGCCCCATCTTCACCTAAAGTAATTCCAGCATGAGAAGCGCAAATTTTTACATTTTTACCAGAATAAGCTACTGACTGACGAATTTGATCGTAAACACGAGAAGTAGAAAAGTTAGCAAAAGTTCCTGTAAAAGGAATTTTACCTCCAATAGTCATACCAGCAGCAATACCAATCATATTTGCCTCAGCAATACCAATCTGGAAGAACCGTTCAGGATTTTCATCTTCAAAATCATTCATTTTTAATGATCCTGTAAGATCAGCACAAAGTGCAACTACATCTGGGTTTTTTCTTCCTAATTCTGTTAATCCTGCTCCAAATCCTGAGCGTGTATCTTTCATTTCCATTTTTAATAGATTTTAATAAGTTCTGATTGTCCTGATCTAAGTTTAAAACTTTCTTCTGTTGTATAAATATGATTTTTAGCTGATATTGCCCTAAAAACTACTTTGTAATTTCCAGGCAATAAAGTTAATCTGTGTTGCGTTTTTTCTCCTTTAAAATGATATATCTGCTCCAGTTCATCACCATTTTTAACATACAAACCTCCATATCCTTTTGATGGTAGTAAGATGTTAGCCAAACCAGGAGTAGAAATCGAATAGGTAGTTATAGTTCTTTGATTTACTTCTACATCATAAAACTTTTTTCTTGGTAAAGTTAAAAGTTCAATATCGTATCTTCCAATTAAATATTTCTCAATTTCATTAATTTCTTGCAGATGTAAAGTAGTGTCGACTCCAGCAGGGCGAACAATATACTGGTACTTAATTTTAGAATTCATTTTTATCTCCAATTCCCCTTGAGGAGTGATTAGTGGAATTATAGTGTGTTTTCCTGGCGTAAGAGTAATATCACTAATACTTACAGGAGGAATTGTATGCGCCACAACTTTATAAGACAAAACAGGATCAATTACCATAGTATCAGGATTGCCATAAGCATTCATTGTATGGATGTAATTGTATTTTGAAGTTCCTGTAAAATCATTGTAAAAAGTAAGGTTTACATTAGTTTCAGTTGGCTCTCCATTTTCATCTAACAAGTTTACTTGAGCTGTTGTATTGTCAATAACATGTGAGATTACAATATTTAAAATATTTGTGAAATCAGCTTCTTTACTTGCATCAAAAAATCTACCAACACAATCAAATGATTTTTTCCAACTTTCATCAAGCCCCACACCAATAACGAATGGTTTTAAAATAATCCCTTTTCTTTGGTACAAACGAGAAACTGCACAAGGATCCATTCCGCATTCTTCTTTTCCATCAGTAATAAGTATTACTATATTTCTTGCATCACCACTAGGAAAATCTTTTGCTCCCTCTTCTAATGATCGGGCGATTGGGGTTGTTCCTCTAGCTCTTATTACTTTTAACTTCTTTTTTATTATATCTACAGCAAATTCTGCTTTTAAGAAATTTACTTCCAAATGAGTATCATCACAATCTTGTGGAGGATAACCGCTTTTATGTCCGTAAACTCTTAGTCCAATTTCTAGGTTTTCAATATTTTGTAAAGAATCAACCATATTACTTAATAGCTTTTTCGCAATATCAATTTTTCTACCACTTTGCCATCTACCTAACATTGATTGTGATGCATCAAATATAAATAAGATACGATTAACTGGATCTTTCTTTTTTTGAGCCATAGCAGAAAAGCTCCCCATAAACAGGAGAGTAGCCATCAATAATATTTTATTTTTTTTAGTAATCACCTAAAGTTTCAGGGTTTTGTGAAAGTGCATTTGCTAATTGTTCATCATTAGGAGCAGAGCCATGCCATTTGTGTGTTCCCATCATATAATCAACTCCATTACCCATTTCTGTATGTAAAACAATAGCAATAGGTTTCCCCTTCCCACTAAGCTCTTTTGCTTTATTTAAAGTTTTGATTATTGCTTCTATATTATTTCCTTCCTTTTCTTCAAGCACTAACCAATCAAAAGCTTCAAGTTTAGCTGTAAGATTTCCCATAGGTAATACCTCATCTAAAGATCCATCAATTTGTTTTTGGTTGTAATCAATAGTAGCTATAAGGTTATCTACTTTTTTACCACTTGCGTACATAAACGCTTCCCAACATTGACCTTCTTGCAATTCACCATCACCATGTAAAGTATAGACAATTGAATCATCATTATTTAGTTTTTTGGTAAGTGCCGCACCAATAGCATTGGATAATCCCTGCCCTAATGATCCTGATGCCATACGAATTCCTTCTAAGCCTTCATGAGTTGTTGGATGTCCTTGCAATCTGCTGTTAAGCTTACGGAAAGTTGATAATTCAGCTACATTAAAATAACCACATCTTGCTAAAACTGAGTAGAATACAGGAGATATATGTCCGTTTGATAAAAAGAATACATCTTCACCTTTTGCATCCATAATAAAATCGGTGTAATGATTCATTACATCAAAATAGAGTACCGTTAAAAACTCAGTACATCCTAATGATCCTCCTGGGTGACCTGAGCTATTGGCATGTACCATTCTTACTATATCCCTTCTTATTTGTGTAACTGTATTATTTAATTCTGTAATGTTTGGCATTTTTATAGCTTGATTGATTTAATTGCAAATTTAAGAATAGCCATTACTGATTAATAAACTTATTACTTTTATATATGTGTATTTATTAACGGATTGTTGACAAAAATAATATGTACAGAATCTCATATCTAATGTATCTTATCTATTATCTAAAATGATATATTTGCCAACCTTAAAAACAAAATTATATTATGGCATTAAAGTGTGGTATTGTAGGATTACCTAATGTAGGGAAGTCAACTCTTTTTAACTGTTTATCAAAAGCTAAGGCACAATCAGCTAATTTCCCTTTTTGTACTATTGAACCTAATGTTGGTATTATTTCAGTTCCTGATGATAGATTAGAGGCATTGTCTGAAATTGTAAATCCGGAAAGAGTAATGCCAACAACTGTAGAGATAGTGGATATTGCAGGTTTGGTAAAAGGGGCAAGTAAAGGAGAGGGTCTTGGAAATAAGTTTTTAGGAAATATTCGTGAAACAAACGCTATTATTCATGTATTAAGGTGTTTTGATGATGATAATATTATTCATGTAGATGGTTCAGTTGATCCAGTAAGGGACAAAGAGACAATTGATATGGAGTTGCAATTAAAGGATTTAGAAACTTTAGAAAAATTGCGAGAAAAGAATGCTCGTACTGCTAAATCAGGTGATAAAACTGGACAGAAAATACTAGCTATTTGCGATAAATACATTGCTCATTTGGAGGCTGGAAATTCAGCAAGAAGTGTAGATGCTAATGATGATGAACTAGAAGTTATAAATGACTTGCATTTAATAACTGCTAAGCCAGTTTTGTATATGTGTAATGTTGATGAGGCATCAGTAAAAGAAGGAAACAAACATGTAACGGCAGTAAAAGAAGCTGTAAAAGGTGAAGATGCTGAAGTGTTACTTATTGCAACTGCAATTGAGGCAGAAATTGCAGAATTAGAAGAGATTGAGGAGCAAGAAATGTTTCTTGAGGAATTAGGTTTAGAAAAACCTGGAGTTCATTATTTGATACAATCAACTTATAAGTTATTAGATTTGCAAACTTATTTTACTGCAGGAGTAAAAGAGGTAAGAGCTTGGACAATTACTGAAGGTACAAAAGCACCACAAGCTGCAGCTGTTATTCATACTGATTTTGAAAAAGGATTTATTCGTGCTGAAGTTATGGCCTACAATGACTATGTAACTTTAGGTTCTGAGCAAGCTTGTAAGGATAATGGAAAACTATCAGTTGAGGGTAAAGATTATGTAGTTAAAGATGGAGATATTATGCATTTTCGTTTTAATGTTTAATACAAATTCTAAAAACTAAAAATTATCAGCTAATAAGCAGTTGAAAACCCTGTTAATAACGCGTTTCTAGTTTCTCAAAATAAAATGAAGAGTCTTTTATATTTGCTTTCTATCAAAATGAAGGAGGTAAATTAGGAATATAATGGCTGAAGCAAACTATAATGAAGATAGTATCCGATCGTTAGATTGGAAAGAACATATCAGATTACGACCTGGAATGTACATTGGGAAAATGGGTAATGGCTCATCTCCTGATGATGGCGTTTATATTCTTTTAAAAGAAGTGCTTGACAATTCAATTGACGAGTATGTGATGGGAAATGGCAAGACTATTGAAGTTACAGTTCGGAATAATAAAGTCTCTATTCGTGATTTTGGAAGGGGTATTCCACTTGGAAAAGTTGTTGATTGTGTATCTAAAATTAATACAGGAGCAAAGTACGATTCCAAGGTTTTTAAAAAATCAGTAGGGCTTAATGGAGTTGGTACAAAAGCAGCAAATGCCTTGTCATCTTACTTTAAAATCAGATCTATTCGTGATGGTAAAAGTAAATTAGTAGAATTCTCAAAAGGTGTAATTACAAATGAGGAGGATATACAAGTAAACACAAGTAGGAGAGGTACTAAAGTCTCCTTTATTGCTGATGAAGAACTATTTGGAAAATACAGATTCATTAATGAATATGTAGAGAAAATGATGTGGAATTATTGTTACCTTAATCCAGGATTAACAATAATGTTTAATGGTGAAAAATTCTACTCTGAAAACGGACTTTTTGATCTTTTAGAGCAAAGAACAGATGCTGAAATCTTATACCCAATTATTCATCTTAAAGCTGATGATATTGAGGTAGCAATTACGCATTGTAAAAACCAATATTCTGAGCAGTATTATTCTTTTGTTAATGGGCAACATACTGTACAGGGTGGTACGCATCAAGGTGCTTTTAGGCAAGGATTGGTAAAAACAATAAGAGAGTTTTTTGGTAAAAATTATGATGCTGCTGATATTAGGCAAGCCGTAAATGCTGCCGTAAGCATTAAAGTTATTGAGCCCATATTTGAGTCGCAAACCAAAACTAAATTAGGTTCAACTGAAATGGAGCCTGGTGGAGTTACTGTACTGACATTTATTCAAGATTTCTTAAAGAAACATTTAGATAATTATTTGCACAAAAACTCTGCTGCTGCTGATGCTATTGAAGGAAAAATAAAAATGGCTGAACATGAGCGTAAAGCCATGGCGGGAGTTAAAAAATTAGCTAGAGAAAGAGCTAAAAAAGCTAATCTTCATAATAAGAAGTTAAGAGATTGTAGAGTACATTATAACGATCAGAAAAAAGAGAATAGAGTTGATTCTACTCTTTTTATTACCGAGGGAGATTCTGCATCTGGATCAATTACTAAAACTCGTGATATTAAAACTCAAGCAGTTTTTAGTCTTAGGGGTAAACCATTAAATTCTTACGGATTAACTAAAAAGGTAGTGTATGAGAATGAGGAATTTAATTTATTGCAAGCAGCTTTAAATATTGAAACTGGGATTGATGGTTTGCGTTACAATAAAATTGTAATTGCTACTGATGCTGATGTTGATGGTATGCATATTAGATTATTATTATTAACTTTCTTTTTGCAATTTTTCCCTGAACTAGTAAAGGAAGGTCATGTTTATATTTTAGAAACGCCACTATTTAGAGTTCGAAATAAAAACAAAACAATCTATTGCTATTCTGAGGAGGAAAGAAGAAATGCTTTAGAGGAGATAGGGAAATCAGCAGAAATTACACGATTTAAAGGTTTAGGGGAGATTTCTCCTAATGAGTTCAAACACTTTATTGGTCCTGAGATGAGATTAGATCCTGTAATTTTAGCTAAAGAAGATAAAATACAAGATTTATTAAAGTATTTTATGGGAAAAAACACAAAAGAAAGACAAGATTTCATTATTGATAATTTGAGGGTAGAAGAGGATATAGTTGATGCATAATATAAATTTAAAATGTAATAATAAAACAAAAATGACTTTCCTAGTTGGAGGTTTGTTTTTCTTGTTTTTTACAGCAATATTAATTCCAGAATGGTTTATTATTTATTTACCATTTTCTGGTCTTAGTGCTTTTTTTGCTAATAATATTATATACAGTTTAATAAGTGGAGTTGTCATTTTACACTTTATATTTGTAGGAACTTTTTATTATACAGTAAATATTGATCCTTATGTTATTCAGATAACTTCATACAGAGTGTTGCTGGATTTGTTTAAGAAAAAGGATTATGTTGATATTCCTCACACTATGTTAAGAGATTATTCTTTTTTTGACAGGCCTTTTAGTTTCAATAAAACATTAATGTTGAAGATAGAAACACAGAGTGGTAAGAAAGTAGCAAAACGATTTAACATCACTTTAATGTCAGAAAAAGAAATAGTGAGAATTAGTAAAGTTTTTGATGGCATAATTGTAAAAAACAATTAGATGGAAGAAGATTTAGAGCATAATGAAAATAATCAGGAGTCAGTTATTCATGTTTCTGGCATGTATCAAAACTGGTTTTTGGATTATGCTTCTTATGTTATTTTGGAGCGTGCAGTCCCTCATATTAATGATGGATTAAAACCTGTACAAAGAAGGATACTCCATTCTTTAAAAGAGCTAGATGATGGGAGGTATCATAAAGTAGCTAATGTTATTGGGCATACTATGAAGTATCATCCTCATGGTGATGCATCAATTGGTGATGCTATGGTGCAAGTTGGACAAAAGGAGTTTTTGCTTGATATGCAGGGGAATTGGGGTAATGTTGCTACTGGTGATAGAGCTGCTGCTCCAAGGTATATTGAGGTAAGATTAACTCCCTTTGCGCTTGATGTTGTTTACAATAAAAAAATTACAAACTGGTCAGCTTCTTATGATGGTAGGGGAAAAGAGCCAGTAACATTACCAGTAAAGTTTCCTTTATTATTAACACATGGAGTTGAGGGTATTGCTGTTGGACTATCAACAAAGATATTACCTCACAACTTCAATGAACTTATTGATGCATCTATAAAGGTATTGAAAGGAGTTAAGCCAAGAATTTATCCTGATTTTTATAGTGGAGGAAGTGCTGATTTTAGTAATTATAATGATGGACTAAGAGGAGGAAAAGTAAGGGTAAGGGCTAAAATTCATCAAGAAGATAAGCATACACTTATTGTTTCAGAATTGCCTTTTTCTACAACTACTACATCTTTAATTAATTCTATCCTTAGAGCTAATGATAAAGGAAAAATTAAGGTTAAAAAGGTAGAGGATAATACGGCAGAACATGTTGAAATTGCAATTACAATTCCAGCAGGAATTTCTCCTGATAAAACTATAGATGCTTTATATAGGTTTACTGATTGTGAAGTTTCTATTTCTCCTTTATCATGTATTATTGAAGATGATAGGCCAAAATTCCTTGGAGTTTCTGAGATATTAAAACAATCAACTGAACATACGCTAAATTTATTAAAACAAGAATTAGAAGTTAACCTTTCTGAACTTCAAGAAAAATGGCATTTCGCATCATTGGAAAGGATATTTATTGAAAATAGGATTTACCATAAAATTGAAGAGCTTGATAATTGGAAGGAGATTATTGCGACTATTCATAAAGAGTTAAAACCTCATACTAAGAATTTATTAAGAGATGTTACGGATGAGGATGTTGAAAGATTAACCGAAATTAAGATTAAGAAAATAACTAAGTTTGACTTGAATAAAGCAAATGAAGAACTCTTAAAACTTGAAGCAAAAATTGAAGAGATAAAAGGTTATTTAGCCAATCTGACTGATTACGCTATTGATTATTTCAAAAACTTAAAAACGAAATACGGAAAAGGAAAGGAGCGTAAAACTGAAATTAAAACTTTTGAAAGTATAGATGCAACTAAAGTAGTTGTGGCTAATAAAAAACTTTATATAAATAAAGAAGAAGGTTTTATTGGTACAGCTATGCGAAAGGATGAATTTGTTTGTGATTGTTCTGATATTGATGATATTATTGTATTTAAAAAAGATGGTAGTATGCAAGTTGTAAAAGTGGGTAGCAAGGTTTTTGTTGGTAAAGGAATCATTCATTGTGCTGTCTTTAAAAAGAAAGATGAGCGA